>JALUWC010000116.1 GCA_027019885.1 Geoglobus sp. | reverse complement strand
GTCCGAGGTGAAATGGTTGGTGATGATTCTCCCTCCACCATCGAACCATCCGTCTACATAGACATACGGTTCATCAGGACCTTCAGGGTACTTTTTAAAGAACTCGTTGGGTCTGTGTGCTTTTGAGGATCCGCCAATCCAGACCCAGTCTGTGGTTACTGGATACGTATGCGCTTCGAAATCTTTGAGAATACCACCCAGTGTATCGATCTCTGTCGAACCTGTGAGCCATTCTATGAAAGCTGGAGGGTTGTCAGTATCGTCATACGAATTGTGATACCAGTTGCCTGTTTTGGTATCATACAACCATATGTCATAGTATCCGGGCTGATTCATGTAGAAGCGATATTCGATTCGCTGCAATGTACCTGTCACTTCCACAGACAGCCAATCCGGTGGTGTAACCCACACATTCTCGTCAAACACCGCAACCCAGACCCAGGCCTTGCCATCATCTGCAAAATCGGATATGAATTCTATAAGATCGCCACTCCTATTCAGGTAGACCTCTCTTTCGTGAAAAGTCCTGAATGTCTCTCCTGCGTTATAGAAATAGTACGGATCGATAACTCCCGTAGCGTGGATTACCCTATGTTTTAGCTCGTTGCGGAACCATACTCGCTCTTGGTACTCAATGGCCTGAATTCCAATTGATCTCTGAGAGGGCGATCTGTTAACATGCTCCAAACTATGTGTTTTTCCAGCTCTGTTCGACTCTTCACTATCGGAGTGGAACCGGAACCACTCTGCCGGGTAGTGAATGGTAATTAACCTTGGATCCTCATTCGAATCGTCGAGTTTTAGCATTTTCTTGGGTACTCTGAGCAAAACAACCTGTTCACCGGTGTCAACCTTAGGAGGACTGTCTACCCAAGAGGCCGGAAAAGTTATCTTGATGAGATCAGGGCTTTCATCTTCATCGTTTTCCAGAAGCCATCTTTTTGGAAACACTATGTGGGTCAGATCAGACTCTGGCAAAGGAGGTGATGACTTTGTTGGCCTCATGCCTTTTTTGTCGGAGATTGTTGGGCGGAATGATGGTAATTCCTCCTTTTGTCCATTAATCGTTTCCAATGCAATTGCTACTCCTGCCGTTACAAGCAGGCTTACCAGCAACACCGCCAACCCCACTTTGACTGCTCTCACCACCCCAAAACACTCAATTTCAATCAAATATTTAAATTTTTCTTTTATAATATTTTATAATATTTTAACAAATTTTAACATTCGATATACTTCAAATTTCACATGACATCGAATCATTCGGTCTCCTCTTTTACATTCGATTGACACCGAATATTCGGTGCTGACCGAGTGGTTAAGAGATACCTAAATCATACCGAAAAATTTTTGGTATACAAAAAGTTGAACCAAGGTTTGCAACAGGAGAAGCGCCAAAATAAAATATTCCTTATGCAGACACACTTTACCAGCTGATAGAAATGATCGAAGCTACGAAAGCCTTTCAGAAACAAAAACGCACGCATCTTTGTGACATCCGTGCTTGGGAAACAAATCTTAAGTGCGTATTCGTCTGGAATACGTCTCCTTACCTGAGGTTTTTAATGGGGGATGTACCTTCCGTGCCTATAATGAACAGAGAGTATTCGTTGACAAAGGGGTGAAATTAACTATTTAAGTATTTTATTTAGCGTATCAACTTCACTTTTGTTAAATAGAACTACTAAGATTGCAGCTTTATCGCTCCTCTCCATTACAAGCAATTCGCAGTGCACAACTGTTGTTCCATTGGTTAACGTTACGTAATCAACTACTTTTAATTCTGAGGGACTCGTATTTACCGGGAGGTTCAACGAGTCTGAAAATTCTCTTGATTTCAGTTTTTCCACGTATTTGTTGAAGTAGATTTGAACATTTCTTTTATTGTGATAAACGAACATATTCATTTTTACAGGACTTTTGGGGGAGCCGCATTCTTGAATCAATGCATATTCGCTCAAATAGCAGTTGGGTTTTTCAAAATCCCATCGACTGATTTTAGAGAACTCCATGCCCATTACTTTGATCGAAAATCTCTCTCCGAAGAAAACACTCCCCCAAGGCAGAGAAAAAGCTGCTTTGTCTAAAAACGTATGTAGGTGTAGATACATAAAAAAGTAGGAAAGAAAGACCAAGATGACCAAAGAGAATATTACTGCTTTTACACTTCTGGTTCCAGATTTTTTCAAATACGCAATGTGTGTTACAGATAACAATAACAGGCTTAGGAAGATCGAAAGATAGAGGCAGTTGAGAATATCAATAAAAAATGAAAGAACTATTGGAGATGCCAAAGCCAAAAGAAAAGAGAAAAGAAATGCTTTCATGATGGATGCACGCTGTATGCGTTTGCTCCTAGCCAGTTTCCGAAAGCGATGAAAACGATCTCGTCGTATGGGCTGTGTGTGTCGTAAACCATCAGCTGCTTTTCGTTGGTCTCAATGTTGAGCCTGTAGCCGATTACCGTAACGCTGTGACCTGGCCAGTAGTCTGAGTTGGGCCAGTAATACCACATCGTTAAAATGTACGGATATCCTGAGTTTATTTCATCTACCGTCCAGTCCCAACTGTAATTAAGAACTTCAGATGCCCAATCACCGTAACCGTGATCATTGACGACATCGTTAATGCCCGGTGCAACGTTTGCTGGAGGCGTGTAACCATTCCAATCCCAAGTTCCCATCGCATTATGTAACTTTTCAGTTAGATCCGTATGTTCATCGGAGGGATCATCGTATCCGTTACCGTCACCCCAATCTGAGTCTTCCCAATACCACCAATCTGGGTAATCAAGGTTGGGATATCCATGCTCCCCCCAGTATTCCAGAACCATCGCAGCAGCTGTTGGAGTGCAGCCATCATCCCATGCAAGTGCCGGAACTCCAAGAATGTGGTTGCCATACCAGGAAAGTGTGCCTACAGACCCTTTTGTTTCATACAACTTCCATTGTTCTCTCGCTTCCAGCGTTCGTTTGATTAATTGATGCCTAACTTTTTCGCTCTTCATAGCTTTTATAACTCCATTTTTAACCTTTTCAAAATCAAATTCCCTTTTCATCAAATCACGATACGTTCCCTCTTTTTCCTTAAATAGGTAAGAAAGAGCACCCAAATAATAAACTTTTTCTGTTTTTATCTCCAGTTCTCTCGCTCTCATCAGCGGTGACTTACCTTTTGAGAATTCGAGTATTGGATAATTAGTCTTCTTCGCCGACACGATTACGTATCCCGCGTAATTCCCATCTTTTACAAGCTCAATGATGTAGGCGGTTATATTTTCGTTAACATCGTAGGCTGGAATGATTCTGCCGATTCTTGCACTTCTCCAGTCTTTGAAGATATCGGTTGTCGAGATCTTTTTGATA
>JALUWC010000115.1 GCA_027019885.1 Geoglobus sp. | reverse complement strand
AGTTTCCCGCAGTGCTGCGGGTGACGAAGGCAGCCAAGCTCCGTTGTTAACCCGCGAGAACCTCCGGCGCTGCCTGCGCGCCCTTACGAAGATTCAGGGAGAGTTCGGGGACGCCTCTTTGCAGGAGGTTGCGGAAGCCTTAGAGCTGAGCAGAGCCAAGGCGTTAGCCCTGCTCGAAGTCCTGAAGCGTGAGGGTAAGGCGTACGAGGCAAAGCCAGGGAGGTGGCGTGCGGTGGTACTACTACTTTAATCTATTGAACACACTCACGCGTACTCTCTTTATCTGTCTATTAAAGGAGCATCTCCCTTTTCCATAAGTTCTGAGCTAATTTTTTCTTTTTTTCATCTTTGTCACTTACCTTGTGGTTATTGGTACAAATCCATGCCTTGCAAAGGACAGCCACTCGCACTCCGGATATTTATGTTTGTTTTTCTCTATCCATTCTATGGCTTCGCGTTTCGTTAGATTCTCAGCAAGAACTTTGTATTCACCAGTATTCGAGTTAAGAACACAGAAGACAAAGAATTTGACTTCCTCCACCATTTCACCCTTCCTCCTCCAGTTTTTTCATCATCTCTCGGAGTCTTTTTCTCATTTTTTCAATCTCTTCCTGCTCTTCTCCATAGGGTTTCTCAGGTATTTCGGCCTTTTTAATTTCTGGCTGAGGCACGCCTCTCAGAGCCTTCTGCACGAAGGGGTCCTTTATCTTTTCGAATTCGAGGAAAATCGGCACCTCATCCACATCTTCGATATCCATTAGCTGGGTTATTGATTTTGCGGTATTTGTTTCCATTATCTGCCGTGATTTCTCAATAATTTCTTCCGGAGCTGTGCTCGGGTCAACGACGGGTGCATACCTGCTGAGCACCTGTTTCAGCCCTGTATCAAATGCCGCACCTATTTTTTCCGGTACCATTTCCGGAGCATAGATGCTAATGGGTTGCTCCAGAGCGTCGAAAAACTCTGCTGTTCTGTCAAAACCTGCGGCTTCAAGCTCTTCGATAATGGTTCTCACCGTAAACTTATCCCTTGTGTTGATGAGGTCTCTATCCACTCGGGTTGAAAGGAAATTGTAGATGGCGGTGCAGTGGAGGCTGCTACCTTCCTGACACATGTGCATAAAGAGCTTCAGACCCCTTTCAAGACCATATCTGGCTATTGCATCTGTAATCTTCATCAGCATGCTCGGTTTTAATTTACGGCGCAGGTAGCTGTCTATAAATCGCATAAGAAACTTGTCAAGCTGTCTAAACTCCATCACCGAGCGCGGTATTGCTTCCGGTCCGAGGCTGACTTCATCTGGAGTTGTATCCTCAAAAAAGTGCTCATATCCATTCATTGGAAAGATTTTTATTTTCATTGTGTACTTTATGGGTTGTGTTACCTCCACATCGATAAATTTCTTATATATTTTTGGCATAAACGCTTGCAGCTTTTCTGCCACTCTACGTTCAATAATTGCTCTTCGATTTTTATGATCGTCCATTATAGAGTCGTCAATTTTCTTAAGTTCCTCTGAAATTCGAGTAAGCAAATCATTCATTTTAATAAAAGAGCCATCTATGAAAATATACACTTTAATTTCCAAATCATCAAATATATTGTACAAATCATAAATAGATTTCCATTTTTCTTTTAAAGCATTCAAAATATTTTCCCAAATAACACTTCCAGGATGCACACCAACTCTTTTGAGTCTCTTAATTTCTTCGGCAATGTCCAATGTTTTTCCATCAAACACAACAACTTTCCTTATCGGCTTTGACCGATAAGAAAATTGTCTCCTATATAGGCTTTCATATACCATTAACTGACCTATAGCTTTTTCGATTTCATCTGATTTTAAGACTGTTTTGAATTCACAAATATAGTCTGCGTCATTTCCTTGAATTAATAAATCAATTGTTCTTGGAATTATTTTCTGATGATCTCTCCGTAAAGATAAAGAAATAGTAAAATTTTCATGATAATTCCCCTCAATCACCCTCTGTTTTATAAATTCCTTAATCAGTAGTTCGTGCGACATTTATATATTTTCTAATGACCTGGAGATTTAAATCTTATGTTTTGTTTTCTTGTTCACAGCTGTGAAGGCAGAAGCTTAAAAGCGCCTGAAAATGGGCATGCGGCACAGGCGCTTCAACCTTCCCGATCTTCTCTACTTGATGGACGACCTCAGAATATCCGAATGGAAGGAGAGGAGGAGAGAGGTTCTGGAGAGATACTCTCTTTCTCAGGAGGAGGTCAAGGCACTGCGCGCGGCTCTGGCAATGGGGAAGTTCAGAATAATCTGACCCTCTTTTTTTCACAGCTGTGATTCGGCGAGCTTAAAAGCTTTGCCTTTTCTGGAGGAGTTACCCGCAACGAAGTTGCGGTGTGACGGAGGTGTGTGAGTATGCAGGTGGATAGGGAGAAGCAGCTTCAGGCGCTGGTGGAGAGCTACATGTACTACGCCCGCGACCTTGGGCTGAGCGAGAAGGAAGTGCTGGACATGGTCTACTTCGCAGCTAGGGAGCGCGGCGAGAAGTTTCGCTGCCTGAACTGCATCTACTCGAGGGCGCACCGAGCGATCAACGAGAAGACCATCGAGAAGGAGGGCAGGATAAGCATATACGCGCGAACCTGCGTGTTCGGCATATTCTACCGCCACGAGTGCCCGCTGCAGGTGAGGATTATTGAAAGAAAAGCAGAGCAGAAAGTGTGACGGAGGAGACGCGCAGTTCGCCCTGTACCTGAGCCTCATTCTTGCGGAGCTAAGGGCGATAAGAAAGCTGCTTGAGCGAACGCTACCAACAACTTCAGAGAAGCATAAAAACATCCCCATTTCTCACAGCAGCTTGAGACTCCGCGCAGCTGCACCTTCTTTGTCCGGAAACAACGGTGATGGCGACTTTATGAAGCTCCTGGAGGAGATTGAAGACCTCTAACGGAGCAGTGCAACAATGGTCTCGATAGCGGTGTGCTCCGGCAAGGGGGGCACGGGCAAAACCACGCTCGCAGCCAACCTTGCGGTGGCGATGGCTCAGTTTTACGGCAGGGACGTTCTCGTGGTCGATGCCGACATTGAGATGGCGAACCTGTGCTTCCATCTTGGCGTTGACGGCTCATCACCGACGCTGCACGACGTTCTCGCAGGCAGAGCAGAGCTTGCAGAGGCGGTGCGCGAGGCACATGGTGTGAAGGCGTTGCCCGGGGCAATATCGCTCAAGGCGCTGAAGCGTGCTGACCCCGAGAGGCTGGAGGAGGTTTTCTCCGCCTTAGAAAAGCACGAGATTGTGCTGATTGATGCACCTGCCGGACTTGGGAGGCCCGTGCTTACGGCTCTATCTGTTTCGGAAGCTGCCCTGCTGGTGGTAAACCCCGAGATATCC
>JALUWC010000114.1 GCA_027019885.1 Geoglobus sp. | reverse complement strand
CCTGAAGAAAGCTTCTTTTACAGGAACCTTTACCTCTCCTTTCCTTTTGCTGATATTTAGAGAGTATACCCTGCCTTTCATTTCAACTCCTGCCTCCTGCGAATCCTCCTCCGGGAACATCCGCTTCCGGGCTTTTCTATTTTACCACTCTTTTCCGGGTAAGAGGTGCTCCCTATATATTTCATCTCCTTCCCCTTCTCTCAATATTAGACCTTAGACCATAGACTTTAGACTGTAGACTGGGGAAGCAGTAAACAGTAAGCAGTAAGCAGTGAACAGTGAATGGTCCTGGTATCTTAGTATCCTGGTTTCCTGCCTGCCCGCCTGTCATGCCTGCGGAAGCAGGCATCCAGGATTTAGACTATACTATTCACGCGCTCTCCCCTCTTACTTATACGGTATTACTTGCCTTCTATCCAGCAAAAATGGCAGAAAAATTTGATGCTTTGCTTTTTTCAATAAATAATAGTTACAATAATATAAAAAGAATGTCAGCCCAGGAGAAGGCAAAAATGATGAATTCAACACAAAAGAATTCTTATGCTGCAATATTTTTGGACCGGGATGGAACAATTATCGAAGACAGGGGGGACTTAAAACACATATCCCAGGTTGTCTTTTTCGATGAGACGGTATCGTCACTGCAACGGCTTTCAGAATTCTTTCGATTATTTATCGTTACCAATCAATCCGGTGTAGCCAAAGGGGTTCTCTCACTTGAAGATGTAAAGAAGGTAAATGAATATATCATGTCTTATCTGGCAGACTACGGAATTACCATTGTCGAAACATATGTTTGCCCTCACGCCCGTTCGGATAATTGCGCATGTATTAAACCCAAGCCGTTTTTTATGAAAAAAGCTGCAAGAGAACACAATATTGATTTGTTGAATTCCTATGTAATCGGGGACCATCCTCACGATGTCGACCTTGCCAAAGGGGTGAGAGCCAGAGGAATATATGTTCTCACTGGACACGGGATGAAACACCGTGACGAACTAACGGACAATACATCAATTGCAAGAGGGATTGGAGAAGCAACTGAATTGATAATTAAGGATATCAACGAGCGTTCCGCTCAAGAGAGAAAACGAGAGATGATTAGATGAGATTTTGCACTGCAATTAACTGTATGGACGGGCGAGTTCAGCAGCCGGTAATAGACTATCTGAGGAGGCGTTTTAGAGTAGAGTATATCGATTTGATAACAGAAGCGGGACCAAACCTTATTTTGTCCAAGCAGGAGGATAAAACCGCTATTGAATCAATTCTTGTTAGAGTTAAAATTTCTGTTGAAAAACATAAGTCTGTTGGGATAGCTGTTATTGGACACCATGACTGTGCCGGAAATCCGGCGCCGAGAGAAGAACAGATTCAACATCTCCATAATGCCGTTCAATTTCTTAGCCAACAATATGAAATTCCGGTTATTGCCCTATGGGTTGATGAAAAATGGCAGGTAAATGAGATTGATTATTAAAAGCTACCAAATCGCTGCACTTGACGGCTATTCCGCTGGTCTGCCTGTGCGTTACACGTAGACAGGCGCTCCAAGGCGGCAGCTGATGCCCGGCGTTAGTGCGCGTGGAAGAGAGCACAAGAGCGATGAAGGAAAAAATCATCAGGCGGCTACGGGAGATTGAAAAGGAGCATAACGTTAGGATTCTCTACGCCTGTGAATCGGGGAGCAGGGCATGGGGGTTCCCTTCACTGGATAGCGATTTTGACGTGAGGTTCTTGTATTTGCATTCACCGGAATGGTATCTCTCCATAAGGAAGAAACACGACGTCATTGAATATACGGTGAGTGGACGGCTTGATATAAGCGGATGGGATTTGCAGAAGGCACTTTTATTGTTTCACAAATCTAATCCGCCACTGATGGAATGGTTGGGGTCTCCAATCGTATATTTAGAAGAATACTCTGTTGCTCAACAGATGAGAGTGTTAGTGAGTGAGTATTATTCACCGATTGCAAGCAGTTATCACTATCTTCACATGGCGCGTAGCAACTACCGTGAGTATTTGAGGAGGAGAACTGTTTGGCGCAAAAAGTATTTATATGTGTTGCGCCCGATATTGGCCGTCCAATGGATAGAAAGGGGATACGGTGTTGTCCCAACCGAGTTTGAGGTGCTTGTAAAAAAATTAGTCATAGACCCAAGGCTAATGAATGCAATAGAAACTCTGGTGCAGGCGAAGCGTGATGGTAAGGAATTGGATTATGGCCCGCGAATCGATCTGTTAAACGAATTTATAGAACAAGAGTTGGAGCGGTTTAAGGATTATAAAGTTAAGCATAAAAAGCAAACAGCGCCAATTGAGAAATTAGATGAATTGTTTATCAGTGCATTAGTTGAGGCGTGGGGTTTTGTTCAAACCAGAGCGCACTAACCCCGCGTGCAGTGGACACGGCTACGCCGTGGGGTGTCGGTGGCGGTTTGGAGACGAAGCAGCGTTGCCCGCCATCTCGTTTGGGCAAACATGCCGTACCGCTGATACTGTCGTTAGCCTCAGAAAAATCCATAAGCAGGCGGGTGGGTTTTATGCTGCGGATTCATTCCTGCCTCTTCCCTTTCCTGGTCTACAGTCTAAAGTCTATCTCACTAACTACTTACTCCTCGGGGGGGTGTGAAATTGTATTACCAGCAACAGGTATGATATAATGTCATACTGAGGAGGTAAGTATGAGTAAGAGCAAAATTGCAATTACGCTGGAAGAAAAATATATTAAGGAATTAGACCACTTAGTAGAATCACGCCACTATCAAAGTCGCAGTCAGGCAATTCAGGAAGCAGTGGAAGAGAAATTGCAGAGAATAAAGCGTGTTCGCTTGTCAAGAGAATGCGCAAAACTTGACCCATCTTTTGAGAAGGCAATAGCTGAAGAAGGTATAACAGAGGATATGAATGAATGGCCAGAATACTGAGAGGAGATATTCGTTGGGCAGATTTAAATCCTGTGCGTGGACATGAGCAGGGAGGACAGAGACCTGTTCTTATTCTGAGTCACGATATCTTCAATGAACGTTCCGGGACAGTCATAGCGGTTGCGATAACCAGTCAGCCGCAACGTGCAGGTTTCCCATTAACACTGGAGTTAAAATCCGTAACACTGCCCAGGAAATCATGGGGTAAGATAAGTCAGGTCAGGACATTGTCTGTAGAGAAAATCGGAAAAAGGATAGGCAGGGCATCACCAGAAGAAATAGCAATGATTATTGAAGGATTGAATGAAATAATAGGGACATAAGAATCCGTTCCTGCAGAGGGGTTGACAGCCTCTCCTTTTCAATATAATTTAGTTGATAGGAGAAAGATAAAAGGGATAAAACGTTCATAATGGGCTAAAAAATATTGCAGGAGATTACAAAAGGTG
>JALUWC010000113.1 GCA_027019885.1 Geoglobus sp. | reverse complement strand
CATCTGTGTTTCTCTTTGCCGCATGTAAAAGGTGACCAAGCCCTTCATTAAGGGCATCACCATCACCCGAAAAGCCTACAGGATACAGTTCAGGATTTGCCAGCTTCATACCCGTTAAAGCGGGAAGAACTCTGCCATGTATTGTGTGAAAGCTCGGGAGCTCAACATAATCAGGAAGCTTTCCGTGACAGCCTATTCCAGCAACAACAACAATTCTACCTTTCTCAATTCCATTATTTCCAAGTCTTTCAACAGTGTTGCTGAATGCTTTCAGAATTCCAAAGTTCCCGCATCCGGGGCACCACTCAATCTTTTTGAGCATTCCAATCACCCCAGCCTCTCCCTAAGCTCTTCAGGAGTGAATGGCCTGCCATCCCATTTCAGTACGCTCTCGATTTCGGCTCCTGTTTTCTCCCTGAGCATTCTCGAAAGCTGACCGGTGTAATTGCATTCAACAACTACCGCCTTTTTTACCTCAGGAGGGATGAATGGCCTCAGGTATCTGATTGCTATTAACCTGAATCCAAGCTCCTCTGCAACCTCGTGTAGAGCGCCAAATGTTGAGCCCCATGTAACAATGACATCTCTCCCTCTGAAGAATTCATCAAAGGCCATTTTTTTCACATCTTCCTCTATCAGCTTCTCCTTTTCCATTCTCTTCTCATGCATCCTCACCCTCATACCGGCATCATCTGTTGTCAATCCAAACTCATCGTGCTCATTTGAATTGAATTTCACGATGGCAGGAGGTGCTGCATATCTCGACAATCCACTTTCCGTTAGCTCATATCTTTTGATCAGGCCTTCACTTTTGCTCACAATCTCAACTTCTTCCTTTTTAACCGCATTCTCATCAATTTGAGTGGTTTCCAAGCTTTCAATGAGATGCTTGTCTGTGAGAAGGATTGCTGGAGTTTGATGTCTCCAGGCGAGATTCATCAGTTCCCCTGCCATTCTGAATCCATCCTCAATCGTGTAGGGACTCCCAACAATAAGAGGAAATTCTCCCTGAGAAGGGTAAAGCACAAAATCAAGATCCTCCTGCCCTATGTATGTTGCCATTCCTGTTGAGGGGCCTGTTCTCTGAGCCTCGATTATGAGCACGGGTATCTCGGCAATTCCTGCAAGACCTATGGACTCGCACATCAGTGCAAATCCTCCTCCACTTGTCCCTGTTGCACTTCTCCTCCCTGCAATAGCAGAGCCGATAGCCATGTTTATGGCGGATATCTCGCTCTCAGGCTGATAGGCAATGACTCCCCTTTTTTTCACAAGATAGTGCAGGACTGGAGATGCCGGGGTCATTGGGTAAGCGTAGTAGTACTCAAGCCCTGCCCTGACCATGCCCTCTGCCATGGCATTTGCTCCTGAAACAAGACTTCCCTTAGGGCCATTTCTACCAATCTCCATTTTTGAGCTATAGTTATCCATGTAAAAGTTGTATGCTTCTCTCGCAATCACTATGTCATCCTTCGCTTTCTCTCCAAACCTCTCCCTGAACATCTCAATTACCGTTTCAAAGTCTATCCCGAAATAGGCAGCCAAGGCACCAATTGAGGCTGCGTTTCTGAAGATATTGGGCTCATGCTCCTCCTTTACTATTTCACTCATCGGGATTCCAATGCCCTGACAGGAGAACTTTGTGTCGAAAATCACATCTCCCCTGACAAATGGTTCGTGGATTCTGTAAATGTAATCCTCCAAGCAAATCAGGAGGTCGTAGTATTTCCTGTGAGAATGGATTTTTCTGTCTGATACCCTTATGACACTTGCATTATGACCCCCACGAATAATGGACTGATACTCCTGATATATAAAAACCTCATAGCCCAGTTCTGCAAAAAGCCTCCCGCATAGCTCTCCTGCCTCTTTGACACCATCACCAGCCGCACCCGAAATGCATATGTTCAGATCCATTGTTTTTCAAGTTAAATAAAGCAAATAAATTATTTTCGATTCAAAACCAGAGAAGAAAAGTATTTTACCTGTCCTGCTCGGTCAGAACATTCTCCACAATCCTCTTCCCAGCCACGATCTCATCCACACTGTGGATAACCCCTCCAAGACTCTCTATGGTTCTCTTTATCTCCTCAAAGTCCATCTCATCACCGACAATTGTTATTTTCACATTCTCAGTGTTCTGATCGATCTCATAAAGGCTCAGATTGATTCCATCAACAAAATCGAGTTCACTGAGTATCTTCGCAAGCAGAAGGTTGCTGGGCTCATGAGGCTTCAGAACATCAAGCACAAGCCTTCTTATTCCCGCCACAGAAAGATTATTATCCCCCCGTATTTAATCCTTTTGTATGATAGACCTTCACATCCACTCAGTGTTCAGCGATGGTGAACTCATACCTTCAGAAATTGCCAGAAGACTTGCAGAGCTTGAATATGAGGCTTTTGCCATAACAGACCATGCGGATTTTTCAAACATGGAATTTATAATAAACTCTCTACTGAAACTGAAGGATCATTTCGAGGAGTATGAGCTTAAAATGATTGCTGGAATTGAGCTCACACACATCCCCCCAAAGCTCATAGCCAGAGCTGTGAGAATGGCAAGGAGACTTGGAGCAGAGATTGTTGTTGTGCATGGTGAGACAATAGCCGAACCCGTCAGAAAGGAAACAAATCTTGCAGCCGTGCAGGCGGAGATAGACATACTCGCCCATCCCGGACTTGTTGATGAGAATACTGCTGAAATCGCATCTGAAAACAACGTTTACTTTGAGATAACTTCAAGAAAAGGTCATTGCCTAACAAACGGGCATGTCGCAGGGATATCAGAAAATCATGGTGTTGAGCTTGTCATGAACACAGATGCGCACTCGCCATCAGATTTCATAACAAAAGAGCTTGCAGCAAAAATTCTGAGAGGTGCTGGAGTTGAGAACATTGAAAGGGTTTTCAGAAACTCATCAAAGATTGTGAGACTCTATGAGTGAGATGACTTCCCTGTTTTTCGCAACGTAATTTCTGATCATGTCAACAGTCATGTAGTTTATCAGATAAATGAGCTTTTCCTTGGCTTCAGATGCAGGAAAGACCTCAAGAGCCTTTCTGCTTTTTTCTGTGAACTTTCTTATAACTCGGATAACTATGCTGACAGACTCTCTGAACCCAAATTTTCGTTCAAGAAGCATTGGAAGAGTTACTGACTCAAATTCACTCTTTTTATCTTCAAAAATTTCAAGAAATTCCAGGAGATCATCAACAAGCTGATAAGCCAGACCCAGATTCAAGCCGTACTGATACAGGCTTTCAGCTCTGCTGTCATCTCCTGTTATATATTTGTAAGCGTTTTTGGCAGCGTAGGCAAATAATGCTGCCGTTTTGAACTCAATACATTTGTAATATTCATCCTCGCCAAACTCATCTGAAAGACTGTAAACATCAAG
>JALUWC010000112.1 GCA_027019885.1 Geoglobus sp. | reverse complement strand
CCGTCTTCCGAAAGGGCCGTATTTGAAAGCGGCAACCAGGTTGTTCGCCCCTTCAGTCTTGTTCACTTGGATCAGCCGGTTTTCATAATCGTAAGTGTAAGTTGTTGCCCCGGTGGGCTACAGGACGTTCTTGACAAAGTTGACTAAAATAGATCGTGCCTTTTTAATAATTTCGATATACCAGATGTTGTCATGTTTAAATGACGGGCTGTTTCAGAAAGTGAAATACCATAATCTTTAACACTTTTCTTTAATGAATTCTTCAACATTAGGCATTTCTTTTTTTTGAACAAACTGTTGTTTCACTTTCTCTTCAGCTTCTTTTAAAAGGATTTCCACAAAGTCACTGTTCCCTAATATGCGTTCATCACCAACAGCGCCAATTCCATCTTTTCTCGATGCTTTTACTGAAGACCAACCACCCATCGATCTTATAAGTCCACCGCCAACCAACTCGGGTCTATTTCCTTTTGCAGCCCCATCTTCAACAAATTTTCTATACAACGAAATTGCTTCTTTTTCTTTTGAGTAAAAATAACCAAGCACATAATCTCTGTCTTGCCAGTCATTATTTACTTTCCCTGTTAAAATCCTATGCCCGCTCCAGGCATAATCCTCCAATGCTTTCGTTGAACCAACTATCTTTGCTCTAAGAGGATTGAGATGAATATATCGAACAAGTTCCAAAAAATAAGGTTCTTCTTCACAAACAATTGATTTGTATCGATTCTGAAAAAGATGACCATGACGATTATGTCGGCGGTTAAAATATATAGCATAACCTGTCAAAAGACGGCGCATATATCTTGATAAACCATAATCACTGCTGCGTAATAAAATATGTACATGATTTGTCATTAATGTCCAGGCATAAATAACTGTTTTTGTTTCCATTGCCAGGCGGCCCATCCGTTCAATAAAGTTATTCTTGTCCATCTCGTCATTGAAAATATCACACTTTTCAATCCCCCTGAGAATAATGTGATGTAATGTCCCTGGGGCGTCTAGTCTGGCTTGTCTTGGCATTTAATATTTCGTTTTTTAAGACAATCTTAAGCAGGTTTGTCAACTTTGTCAAGAACGTCCCCCTCCACTTCCAAATTGAAGGACATCCCTAATAGTCCGTCATTCCGCACTTGATGCGGAATCCAGTATTTAAAGAATTTGTTATGGAATCCCAATGAAGTTTAAATTCGACGCAAAGCAACCTTACCAAATTGACGCTATCAAAGCCGTTGTAGACCTCTTTGAAGGACAGCCCTTGAACAAGGGCTCTTTTGAGCTGAGACTTGAAGATGCCTATGAAGTAATGGGCAGGTCACAGGTTCAGACAGAGCTTGGCCTCGGCAATTATCTTGAACCTGATGATGACAGTATCAATGAGAACCTGAAGCGGATTCAGAAATCAAACAACATTCACCAGGAAGATTCCGTTTGTACCAAAGGGAAAAACTTTGCAATAGAGATGGAGACGGGAACAGGCAAGACCTATGTTTATCTCCGCACCGCCTTAGAAGTACGGCTTCAAGAAATTTATCATCGTTGTGCCTTCAGTCGCTATCCGTGAAGGTGTTCTGAAGTCCATCGAGATGATGAAGGAGCATTTCAGAGACCTCTATAACAACATCCCATTTAATCACTTTGTATATGACTCCAAAAAGGTCAACGAACTACGGGGCTACGCCACGGCTAATGAGATGCAGTTGATGATTATCAACATCGATGCATTCAACAAGAAGGCAAACAACATCATTCACGATGAGCGGGACAAGATGGGTGGCAGGAAGCCGGTTGAATTTATCCAGAAGACAAATCCTATAGTTATCATGGATGAGCCTCAAAATATGGAAAGTGATAAAGCAAAAGAAGCGATTAAATCACTGAACCCTCTCTGTACACTCCGCTATTCTGCCACTCACAGAGACAAATACAACCTCGTATATCAGCTTGACCCTGTTAAAGCCTTTCAGATGAGACTGGTAAAGAAGATATCCGTGGCTTCAGTAATAGCGGACAGCGACCCGAACTCGGCCTTTATCAAGGTCAATAAGATTGACAACAAGAATGGCCGTTTCACAGTCAACCTCAGTTTCCATAAACAGACGGATAGTGGCCCCAAAGAGGTGACTGCTACTCTTAAACAACATGATGACCTCTTTGAAAAATCGAATGAGAGGGAGATTTATCATCATAACTTCAGGATTACGGAGATAAACGCCAGACCTGGTATGGAGTATGTCAAATTTGCTAACGGAATCAGCATTCCCCTTGGAGGAGAACAGGGCGGGACAAGGGATGAAGTTGTAAGAGAGCAGATTCGACAGACCATCAAGGCACACTTGGAGAAGGAGATGCAGGTTAAGAAGATGGGGCTGAAGGTACTTTCGCTCTTCTTCATAGACAGGGTTTCAAAATATCGGGAGTATACGGATTCAGGGCATGAGAAAGGCATATACGCCAAGTGGTTTGAAGAGATATATACGGAGCTGATTAATTCGGAATATCCCATGTTTGCCGATAAGACGCCGGTGGAGAAGCTGCATGACGGTTACTTTTCAATGGATAAAAGAGGCGGGAAGGCACACTTTACAGACACATCAGGCAATACGGTAAAGGATGACGAGACCTATAATCTCATAATGAGGGACAAGGAAAAACTCCTTGACCTCGGCAATCCGCTCAAGTTTATCTTCTCCCACTCCGCCCTGCGGGAAGGCTGGGACAATCCGAACGTCTTTCAGATTTGTACGCTCAGCAATACCGTCTCCACTATAAGGAAGAGACAGGAGATAGGGAGAGGCCTTCGTATCCCTGTGAATCAGGATGGTGAAAGGGTATTTGACGAATATGTGAATAACCTTGTTGTCATTGCCAATGAGAGCTACGAAGATTTTGCCGCCACCCTTCAGAAAGAATTTGAAGAGGACTGTGGCGTTACATTCGGACGGCTTCCTCTTGAGGCATTTATCGGCATTACCTTTGCGAGAGACGAGAAGGAAGTTGTGCTGGATAAGGAGGAATCGGAAAAAATATGGGACTCCCTGAAAAAGCAGGGACTAATCGGAGATGACGGCTTTATCAAAAAGGAATTCAATGAGGCGGTAGAGCAGATGCAAATTGAAGTGGATGACGAGTTCAAGCATGTACTTCTTGAGATTGTAAAGACCGTTGAGAGATACCAGCTTGAAAAACATATCGAGAACCACAACAAAAAGGTAAAGGGAAAGGTCGAAGAGAAGGTATTGCTTGACCCCGAATTTGAGAAGTTCTGGAACAGCATCAATGCGAAAACGATATATTCCGTAAATTATTCAACTGAAGAACTGGTTAAGAAGGCCTCGGAAAGAATCATGAAAATGGATGAGATAAAGCCGCCTAAGATTACCTCTTCATTGGCAGATATTGATGTTGAATCCAAGG
>JALUWC010000111.1 GCA_027019885.1 Geoglobus sp. | reverse complement strand
AGAGAGAGAAAGAATCAGAAATAAGCTTGAAAAGAGATTTTACGTTTACCCCAGCAGAGCCAACTTCCTTCTTGTAAAGCACAGACAGAAGGATCTGGTCGAGAGGTTAAAAGAAAGGGGTATTCTGGTGAGAGATGTGACCGGGCTTGAAGGGCTTGAGGGAGAGCATTTTAGAGTGAGTGTTGGAAGGCCGGAGGAAAATTCAATATTCCTCAAAGCTATTGAAGAACTATGAAAATAAGATCCGATCTCCTCGAAGGACTTGTAGAAATCGCACGAGAAACCCATCCCTACGAGTTCTTTGCACTGCTGACAGGGAAGAAGGGCGTAATTGAGGAATTTATCTATATACCATTCGATCAGGGGAGCAACTTTGCAGGGATAAACACCTCTCTTATCCCTGTTGGGATCAGGATATACGGCACTGTTCACTCTCATCCGTCAAACTCACCCTTTCCATCCCCTCAGGATCTGTCCACCTTTTCTTCGTTTGGCAGAGTGCACATAATAGTTCATTATCCATACTGCAAAAACTGCTGGAATGCATTCGATTCTCAGGGAAATGTCATAGAAATTGAAGTTGTTTGAGGAATAAGAATTAAAAAGCAACAGCAAAATGAAATCTTTGGATGAGTAACAATCATCCAGCAGTTGCTTCAGCTTCTGTAAACCTCTCCAAAGTCAAAGTCTATCTCCTGGCTCAATAAATCTCCTACCTCCCCAAGCAGATTGACAAGCTTGGAGTAAGCGTCCATGAAATTTCTCACACTTTCAAGCTCGTTCAACCTTCCCTGTAGGTCTGTCAGGGAGTCAAGAAGAGCCTCATCCACCTCACCTGTGAGCTGCCTGGAAATAAACTGCTGCTGTTTCTCCTGAAATTCAACAAGAAGATTCTGGGCAATCTCATCCCCTCTCAAAACCTCTTCGGTACTTACAAAATTCCGGTATTCCTCACTCTCAACTATTGACTTTGCAAGTTCCAGCACTTTTTCCCTAACTCCATCATTCATCAAGCTTCACCTGCCTTTCTCCCAGCCTTTCATGGCATTTTATTTTAATGTTTCGCTGAAATTCTCTGCCTCCGATATATTTATTAAGCCATAAGTGATAGCCAGAGCAATCACGCTAATGGAGGGTTAAAAATGAAATCAGCCTACGCATACATCCGAAATTCCTGGAAAAACCCATGGGAGGGCTATGTTGGGGAGTTAATGTGGAAGAGGTTGCAGAAGTGGAGAAGGGAGCCTGCTGTGGTGAGGATAGAGAGACCAACAAGGCTTGACAGAGCAAGATCTCTCGGCTACAAGGCAAAAAAGGGAGTGGCGGTGGTCAGAGTAAGAATAAGAAGAGGAGGTAGAAGGACAAGCAGACCAAACAAGGGAAGAAAGACAAAAAGTCTCATGATCTCAAGGCTAACACCGAAGAAGAGTTTGCAGTGGATCGCTGAAGAGAGAGCTGCAAGAAAGTATCCAAACATGGAAGTACTAAACTCCTACTGGGTTGGAGAGGATGGGAAATACAAGTGGTTTGAGGTTATACTCGTTGACAGAGCTCACCCAGCCATTCTCAGTGACAAGAATCTTGCAGGTGTTGCTAAGCAGAAAGGGAGGGTTTTCAGAGGATTGACCTCAACAGGGAGAAAATCAAGAGGTCTCACAAGAAGGGGCAGAGGAGCAGAAAAGGTGAGACCAAGCTACAGAGCGAATTTCAGAAGATAACCTTTTATTTTTATGAAAATTGATGGAATAACGATTTCTGCAATCTGTTACTCCACAGAAGACCCTGAAAAGGTAGCGAAGGCGATTGGAAACCTGATTCCCTTTGAGTTTGAAATAAGAGTAACCAATGCATCAGGCCATTACGGCAATCCAATCAAATTCTTTGAGGTTGAGCTGAGAAAAAAAAGAGAAATAAAGGAATTATGGAATAACCTCATGAAAGAGCTTGGGAATGAAAGAGAGATAATTCTGGATTTTCTGGAAGAGCTGATAGATGAGGATGGCGTGCTTCATTTGAGGATTGACAAGCAGTCAGCATATCTCGGAAATGTGGAACTCACATTTGGTGGAGATTCTGTGATGGTGAAAGTTAAGCTTGTAACCTACCCATTCAGAAGAGAGAAGGTTCTTGAGTTTGGTAGAAAGATAGTTTCTGAGGGATATGATTGACTTCATAAGGTTTGATTACAGCCGGGAATTTGATTTTGGATTTAAGGAATACGTTGTCTTTGGTGAGACTACCAGCAGAAACGTTCAGGGATGTGTTATCAGGGCTGAAAGCCCAAAAGAGGTGAGAATGAAACTGAGAAATGCAAACGGGTTTGTTGGAGTGATAAGCGACAGAATTGAGGTGAACAGGTATGCAGTGATGAGAAAAAAGGTTGATGCTATTCTGGATTTCCCCGGGAGGAGACTGGACTACACAACCTTCAAGCTTGCCAATGAAAAAGATGTGATTATAGAGCTCTCTCTTCACAGTTTGCTGTCTGCTGAAAGGGGGAGGATGGTAAAACTCGCCCACGAGCTGAGAACGGTTTTCAAGGTGATAAACAAATTCGACACGCCATTCATTCTCACAAGCGGAGCTGATAATCTTTACAGCATGAGACCGAGAAAACAGATATGCGAGCTGTTCTCATACTTCGGTGCTGATGTCAGAAGAGCAGAATACTGGGCTGAAAGGTTGCACAAAAAATTGTTTGATGAGAATCATATAATGGATGGTGTTGAGCTGGTATGAAATTTCTTCCACCTTCACTCAGGAAGAGAAAAAGATATATTGCCTTTGAGATAATCTCAGCCCAGCCAGTTGAGCCAGAAAAAGTGAAAGAAGTGTTGAATGCATCACTCCTGAAACTCTTTGGAGAGCTTGAAAGTCCTGAGATCAGACTCATAGAGTTCAGAGATGGGAAGGGGATGGTGATGTGTTCCCATGATGAACTCAATAAAGTAAAAATAGCACTTACCCTGATAAAAAAGATAAACGGGCAGGATGTGATTCCTGTAATTCTGGGAGTTGCTGGCACGATAAAAAGCTGCAGAAGAAAATATCTGGAGGTGTTGAAAGATGCAAATTCCACAGATGGGATATGATCGGGCTATTACGATTTTCAGCCCGGATGGCAGGCTGTATCAGGTTGAGTATGCGAGAGAGGCTGTAAAGAGAGGTGCAACTGCAATTGGGATAAAGACAAAGGAAGGTGTTGTTGTTATTGCAGATAAAAGAGTTGGAAGCAGATTGCTTGAGTCAGACACAATTGAAAAGATCTACAGAATTGACGATCACATATGCGCTGCAACATCTGGCCTTGTTGCAGATGCAAGAGTCCTGGTTGCGAGAGCAAGGCTTGAGGCGCAGATCAACAGATTAACTTTTGATGAGCCGATAGGTGTCAAAGAGCTGGCAAGAAAGATATGTGACTTCAAACAGCAGTACACCCAGTTCGGTGGTGTTAGGCCATTTGGAGTTTCACTGCTTATCGCAGGAATTGATAATGAGCCAAAACTCTTTGAAACAGATCCGAGCGGGGCGTTACTTGAGTACAAGGCAACCGCCATAGGATCTGAGAGAAACAAGGTGATGGAATACTTTGAGAAGGAATACAGGGATGACATGAATATTGACGATGCGATACATATGGGTCTGATTGCCATGGGTAAGGCAATAAATGGTCTTTTGAGTAGAGATGGCGTTGAGCTTGGAATAGTAAAAGTTGACGACAAGACATTCAGATTGCTTGAGGCTGATGAGCTGGATAAACACATTGAAATGGCTAACGAAGTTCTCAGGAAGGAGCTCACTTAACCGGGGGGAGCTCAATGGTTTCCTTAGAGAAGGCAGTGATTGCAAGACTTAAAAAAGGAGGAGAGAATTTTGAGGTTCTTGTTGATCCATATCTGGCGAGAGATGTGAAAGAAGGTAAAGAAGTGGACTTTGAAGAGCTTGTTGCTGCAGAGGAAGTTTTTCATGATGCAAAGAAAGGTGACAGAGCCTCTATTGAGGATCTTGAAAAAGTGTTCCAGACAAAAGACATCAAGGAGATCATCAAACGGATAATTCTGGAAGGAGATGTACAGATTACCGCAGAGCAGAGAAAGGAGATGCTTGAGCAGAAGAGAAAGCAGATCATAGAGTACATAAGGAGAAATGCGATAGATCCAAGGACAAATGCCCCTCACACGTATTCAAGAATTGAAGCAGCATTAGAACAGACAAAAATCAATATTGACATTTTCAAGCCTGTTGAAGCACAGGCAAGAGAAATTGTGAAGGCAATAAAGCCAATACTCCCGCTCAAGTTCGAGGAAATTGATATCGCAATAAAAGTTCCACCGGGATACACTGGTAAAGCCATCTCATCCCTGTATAATTTCGGAAATGTTTTGAAAGAGGAGTGGCAGAGAGACGGAAGCTGGATATGCGTTATGAGAATCCCTGCAGGTATGCAGGGGGATCTCATGGATTTGCTTGGGAGGGTTACAAAGGGCGAGGCCGTGACGAAAATACTGAAGAGGAGGTGAACCAATGGCATCAAGACCCATAGTTCTGCCTGGAGAACTGCTTGCATCAAACCCCAAGGTTGCCGGAAGTGGAACCTATGTGGAAAATGGGAAAGTTTATGCTAAATTCCTGGGTTTGCTTGATAAAACAGACACATCCGTCAGAGTTATCCCACTCAAGGGGAGATATATCCCATCTGTTGGAGATGTTGTGATAGGTGTTGTAAGGGAAGTAACAGCAAACGGGTGGACTGTGGACATAAACTCACCATATCAGGGCTTTCTGCCTGTTACAGAGAATCCAGAAATGAGACCAAACAAAAAGCCAAATGATGTGCTCGATATTGATGACATAATCATCGCCAAGGTTCTGAATATAGATCCAAAAATGAAGGTGGCTCTCACCATGAAGGACAGGATGTGTCGAGCCGTGAGATTTGGAAGGATCATAGGGATAAATCCCGCGAGGGTGCCGAGAGTTATAGGCAAGAAAGGCAGCATGATAAAACTGTTCAAGGCAGAGCTTGGTGTGCAGGTGGTTGTTGGAAAGAATGGTTTGATCTGGGTTAGCGGTGATAGAAGAAAGGTAAATATCGTTGAAGAGTCGATTTACATAATTGAGTCTGAAGCCCACACAGACGGGCTTACTGACAGGATAACCGAATTTGTGAAGAGAAGGAAGGGTGAGCTGAATGAGCAAAGAGGAAATTAAGCTTATAATTGATGGGAAAAGGCTTGATGGAAGGGGATTTGAGGATTTAAGGCCTATAAAAATGAAAGTTGGAGTGCTCAAGAGAGCTGACGGTTCATGTTACTTGGAGATGGGGAAAAACAAGGTTGTTGCTGCGGTTTACGGGCCAAGAGAAGTGCATCCAAGACACTTGGCTGATCCGATACAGGCTGTGATAAGATACCGATACAACATGGCACCGTTCAGTGTTGAGGAGAGAAAGAGACCTGGGCCAGACAGGAGGAGCGTTGAGATATCCAAGGTGAGCAGAGAGGCAATAGAGACCGTTGTCATGAAAGAACTGTTTCCGAGAAGCGGAATAGACATTTTTGTGGAAGTACTGCAGGCTGATGCTGGAAGCAGAACAGCCTGCCTCAATGCTGCAAGCGTTGCGTTGGTTGATGCCGGTGTACCCATGAAAGGAATGATATCGAGCATTGCGGTTGCAAAGGTCGATGATGTTCTCGTTCTCGATCCGATGAAGGAGGAAGATAACTACGGACAGGCAGATATTCCGTTTGCGTTTTTCATGAGAAACGATAAAATCGAATCTATTGCCTTACTGCAGATGGATGGGAGGGTTTCAAGAGATGAGTTTGTCCAGGCCCTTGAAATGGCAAAGAAAGGTGCTATGAAAATTTACGAAATGCAGAAGGAGGCAATAAAAACAAAATACATCATCGAGAGTGAAGAAGAGGTGAATGAAATTGAATGACGACATAATTCTCGACATAAGAAGGGATTACGTTCTCGGAAAGCTCAGGGATGGGGAAAGAATTGACGGAAGGGCATTCAACGATTACAGAGAGATAAAAATCGAAACGGGGGTTATTGATAAAGCTGAGGGTTCGGCTTTAGTAAGCATAGGGAATACTCAGGTGGTGGTTGGGATCAAAATGCACCCCGGAGAGCCATTCCCAGATACGCCAGATAAGGGCATAATCATCACAAATGCTGAACTTGTACCCCTTGCATCACCAACATTCGAGCCAGGGCCTCCTGATGAGAACTCGGTAGAGCTTGCGAGGGTCGTTGATCGGGGCATCAGAGAGAGCGAAGCTGTTGATCTGTCAAAGCTTGTCATTGAAGAGGGAGAGAAGGTGTGGCTTGTTTTCATTGACATCCACGCTCTCGACGACGATGGAAATCTGATGGATGCCTCATCCCTCGCTGCAATTTCAGCATTGCTCACAACAACAGTTCCTGCTGAAAGGTTTGAGATTGGTGAGGATTTTCCATTGCCTGTGAGAGATCTGCCTGTCTCAGTCACAACCCAGATAATAGGCAGCTATGCTGTCGTTGATCCCTGCAAGGATGAAGAGTATGCGTCGAAAAATTTTATAACAATAACAACAGACAGCGACGATAATATCGTGGCAATGCAGAAAAGTGGCAGCTACCTTATGAGTGAGAAAATGCTCATGGATGTGCTTGACACAAGCATAAGAAAAGCAAAGGAAAGTAGAAAGCTGCTGAAAGAGGTGTGATGAAATGCCGAGAACCAAGAAAGTTAAGATAGCAGGCAGATTCGGGCCGAGATACGGAATCAGAGTCAGAAAGAATATTGTAGAAATTGAAACAGCTCAGAGAAAGAAGTATGTCTGCAAAAAGTGCGGTAAGAGAGCTGTAAAAAGAGTTGGAACCGCGATCTGGGAGTGCAAAAGCTGTGGGTATAAATTTGCAGGCGGAGCCTATATCCCTGTTTCTCCATCGGCAAAGATAGTTGAGCAGGCAATAAGCAAGGGTAGGGGCTTATGAGCGTCTTTGTATGTGTTTACTGCGGTACTGAGGTGGATGTCGATCTGGATAGAAATCTCATACAGTGTGCAAAATGCGGAAGCAGAGTTGTGATGAAGCCAAAGCCACCTGCTTTGAAGAAAAGGGTTAAGGCAGTTTAGCCTTTAAGGGCATCTTCTGCATTTATTTATTCAAGTTCGAATATTTTTTATATTTGATCATATCTAAACCAAACAGAATGAATGAACCAAATGATGAAAAGGGAATATCTCCAGCAATGGGAATTATTTTGATATTTGTCGTAACAATTCTGCTTGCTGCTTCTTTTTATTCCAATCTCAACTTGAATCAGATGAACAAGCCTGTTTTTGCCCTGCTCCAGCCAGAAAATAAGGTCATCCCTCACAAATCAGGGATGGAGAGAGATTCTCAGATAGTGAGAGTGCGGGACATTGGGGGAGAAATTATTGATGTTAAAAGAATGAAGCTAACAGTTACAATTTACAGAAATGGGTCCATTCTGGCAGAGGAGACATGCTACGGATTTCCCGTGAAAAAATTTGGAGATGCCCGTTGCAGCGGAGATGATATCATCGATAAGGGCTACCTCGGGTATGGTGTACTTGGAGAGTTTCACTCCAGTCAAGATGGCATCTTCTCACCAGGTGAATTTGTGGGTTTCAGAATAAAGGCCAGAACCGATTACGGCATTCAGCTTGAAAAAGGTGATAGAGTTGCTGTCCAAATCACAGACATTTATTCAGGACAGACAATAGCCAGAATAGAGATAAACGTTTAGTTCACGGATGAACGATTTGCATGCGGTTTGCTGATGGAAAAAATTTTAAAATTCAGCGTTTAAATGCTGGAAGGTGGTAGAATTGAATCACGAGATAGAGATTCTCAAGCTCCTTGAGAGTAACAGCAAGCTAACTCCATCTGAGATCTCCGAAATGCTGAATATGGAGAGAGGGGAGGTTGAAAGGATTGTTAAAAAATTTGAAGATGATGGTGTAATCCTGAAGTACAAGGCAATTGTTGACTGGGAAAAAGCCGGGGTAGAGGAAGTATATGCGATAATAGATGTGAGAGTTAATCTGACAAGGGAGAAGGGTTATGACGATATTGCAAAGAGAATTGCCAAATTCCCTGAGGTTCATGCGGTGAGGCTTGTGAGCGGTGATTACGACTTTCAGGTTGTTGTCAGGGGAAGATCCCTCAAAGATATATCTTTCTTTATTGCCGAAAAGATCTCAACAATTCCTGAGGTAAGAGACACCGTAACTCACTTCCTCCTGAGAACATACAAAGAAGAGGGTGTGATTCTGTTTGAGGATGACGAGGACAGGAGGCTGGCAATTGTCCCGTGATGTCATAAACAAAAGGGTTAACGAACTCAAACCCTCAGGTATCAGAAGGTTTTTTGAGCTCATAATAGGGAGAGAGGACGTTATCAGTCTTGGGGTTGGAGAGCCTGATTTCAGCGTTCCATGGAGGATAAGGGAGGAGATGATATACAGCCTTGAGAAGGGGATAACATCCTATACATCAAACTACGGTCTGCCTGAGCTTAGGGAAGCGATTGCAGAGTATTACAAAAAATTTGGCGTCGAATCAAGCCATGAAAATGTATTTATCACGACGGGAGTTAGCGAGGGCATAGACCTCGCCCTCAGAGCAGTAATAAATCCCGGCGACAAGATTCTCATTCCGGAACCGGTGTATGTTTCCTACAAACCCCTCGCTCATATCGCTGGGGCAGAGGTTATAACAATTCCAACCAACCCCGAGTTCAGGATCACATACGAGGATATTGTCAGATTCAGAAATGAAAATATAAAGGCAATCATGGTTAACTACCCAAATAACCCGACAGGAGTGAGTCTGAAAAAGAAGGAAGTTGAAGAGATAGCAGATGCGGTTAATGAACTTGATTGCTTAATCATTTCAGATGAGATCTACGCAGAGCTGAGCTACAACTTCAGGCATTTCAGCATCGCCGGGCTTAACGGAATGTTTGAAAGATGCATCGTGCTCAATGGCTTTTCAAAGGGGTTTGCTATGACCGGGATGAGGATAGGATATGCCATAGCCCCTGAAGAGATTCTCAATGCAATGGTGAAAATACATCAGTACTCCATGCTCTGCGCTCCCGTCACAGCTCAGATTGGAGCTCTTGAGGCTTTGAAGAATGGCGATGATGAGCTCGAAAGGATGAGATCGGAATACATGAGGAGGAGAAACTTCTTTGTGAGAAGGTTGAGAGAATTCTTTGATGTTGTCATGCCAGACGGGGCATTCTATGCTTTTCCAAAGGTAAGCAGTACGGGATTGAATGGTGAAGAATTTGCTGAAAGATTGCTCCTTGAAAAGAATGTTGCTGTCGTCCCCGGAGATGCATTCGGAGAGTGCGGGAAAAATTATGTGAGATGTGCCTACGCAGTCTCAATGGAGAAACTGAAAACGGCTGCTGAAAGAATGGAGGAGTTCGTGAACTCTATTTAACGATTACATCACAATTTCAATTCCTTCACCATCCTTATCCATTTTCCAAGCTCTCCAGTTTCTGTAAATCCATTCTTGACATAGAATTTTATCGCCGGATAATTTTTTCTTCCTACCCACAGTCCCATAATTCTCCTTCCCCTCTCAACTCCGTATTTCTCACTCTCCCTCAAAAGCCTTGAGGCAATTCCTTTGCCCCTGAATTCCTTTTTAATAAAAAGCTCATGAAGCTCTGCAACCTTCTCACGCTCAAATGGACTTATCCAGTTGGAATCACAGGCTGAAAAGCCAATGGGCTCTTCGATCTCTACAACGAGAAAACCATCCCTGTCTCTGCCATAAAGCCACTTGAAGTAATTTCTTATTTCCCTCCTGCTTGTGTATGCGTATTCTTCAAAGCCCTCGTATGATTCGATGTAGATCTCAACAAAGCTGTTAATGTCCTCTCTATCAACCTTCCTGACTATCACAGATGGATTTTTATTACTCAAGGTAAAAAATTCTTCTGATGCTGGATATTCTCAGAGAGCTTGTGGAAATCGAATCCCCGTCAGGAAATGAGGAGAAGGTCAAAGAATACGTCAAAGACTATCTGAACGATGCAGGATTTAAAGCCAGGACAGATGAGGCTGGAAACCTGTTTCTGAGAGGAGAATCAGATTTATGGTTTGTCACCCATCTCGATACTGTGGAAAAAATTTCTGATTTCAGGTTTGATGAAGAATTTGCATACGGTACAGGCGTCGCAGATGCAAAGGGTTCGATAGCCGCAATCCTTCACGCAATAACAAGTTTTGATGATCTCGGAATTAATCTTGCATTTCTCGTTGATGAGGAAGAGGGTGGGAGCGGATCAAAGCTTTTTGCAAAAGAGTTTTCCGGCAGAGCTGTTGTTATGGAGCCAACCGAACTCAAAACAGCCTCCAAACAGCTTGGAAGTGCAGAAGTCATTTTGAAATTTGAAGGTAGGGCTGTTCACGGTGCATACTTTGAGAAGGGAACGAATGCTGTGGAAAAGGCAATTGATGAAATATCAAAGCTTAAAGCAAAGTACACCTTTTCAATTCAGGAGTTTGCTGGAGGATGCAATCTCTACGCAGTCCCGGACAGATGCAGAGTCAGGCTCAGCTTCATATTTGACAGCGAAGTTGGCATTGACAGCGTTAAAGATGAACTGAGCATGCTGGATGCTGAATTCGAGTTCTTTGACTTCTACGAGCCAATTGAGTGCGACACAATCGAGGAGATCGAGAGGTATTCAAAGGGCAGAATTGTGATGCGTTCATGGACAGATGCCTACCATTTCAAGAAATGCGGGTGGAAAGTGACTGTCTGGGGTCCGGGAAATCTTGAAGAATGTCACACTGAGAGAGAAAAGATTTCCATAAAAGAGATTCAGGAGGCTTCGAAAATAATTGAAAGCGTAAACAGGGAGGTGATGAGTTGAGAGTGAAATTCACGAAAATGCACGGAAACGGAAATGATTTCATACTCATTGATGAGTTTAATGGCGAGATAATTGATGAAGAAAAAAAGCCGGATTTTGTGAGGGCAGTTGCAAACAGATACTTTGGAATTGGTGCTGATGGAGTCCTTTTTGTTCAGAGATCTGAAAAGGCAGACGCCAGATTCAGATACTTCAATTCTGATGGAAGCGAGGCTGAGATGTGTGGAAATGGTATAAGATGCTTCTCAAGGTATATGGTGGAGGAAGGATACTCCGAGCCTCCTCTCAAAATCGAGACCTTGGCAGGAGTGCTGACCTTGGACGTCAGTAAAGATTCTGAAGGGTGGTGGGTAAAAGTCGATATGGGAACTCCTGAATTTGATCGGGAGAAGATTCCTGCGAGAGAGGAGGTATGGGGCAGGGATATGGAGATCGATGGAGAAAAATTTGAAGTGTTTGCGGTCAATACAGGGGTGCCCCATGCTGTCATCTTCGTTGATGCTCTCGATTTTGATATAGTTCCGGTGGCAAGAAAGCTCAGATACAGTGATCTTTTCCCTGAGGGAATCAATGTCAATTTTGCGAGAGTTCTGAGCAGAGAGAGAATTCGAATAAGGACTTACGAGAGGGGAGTTGAAAACGAAACTCTGAGCTGCGGTACGGGAAGCACGGCGGTTGCTGCAGTGGCATTTAAACTGGGCATAGCCAACAGCAGAGTTGATATCCTGACAAGGGGTGGGAGATTGATAATCGAGTTCAGGGATGGCAGAGCATTCATGACAGGAAAAGCCACGAGAGTTGCAGATGGTCATCTGAATCTGGAGGAACTGTGGAATGATATTCCCCAATAGACTCTGTCTGTCTGCCATGGCAGGAATCAATGACTGGGAATTCGCAAAAAAGTTTGATGCAGGCTTTGTCATACTTGGGGGATTCAACGCTGACAGAAAGTCCATGGAGGCTGGAGTGAAGGCTGTTAAGAGAGGCAGACGGGAGTTCATATTCAGCGATCCCATATCAGGGATTAAAAAGCAGCTTGAAAATGCTCTCAGCTCTGGAAAAATTATCGGTATAAACATCAGATCTGCAACGCTTGAGGGGTACATCAGTGCTGCAAGGCTTGCATCTGAATTTAATGCAGTTATTGAAATAAATGCCCACTGCAGACAGCCTGAGTTTCTTGAGATTGGATGCGGGCAGAGCTTGCTCTTCAACCAGGAAAAGCTTGTGAAGATAGTGGAAATATCCTCCAAGTATGCGGATACAATTGTGAAGATAAGAGGAGGACTCAAAGTGGATTATGGGCTCCTTTCCCAATCAATTTTTGACAGCGGAGCCTTCATGATTCATGTTGATGCCATGCTCCCAAAGAAGGGAGCAGATTACAAGCTTGTCAGGAAAGTCTCAGAGACTGGAAGTGTTATTGGTAACAACTCTGTCAGGGATGTGGAATCTGCAAGAAAGATGATAGAATCGGGAGCAAAGCTTGTTTCTCTCGCAAGAAAAGCTCTTCAGGATAAGGATATATTTAAAAAACTCCTGATGGATGATATTCTTGCTTCTAAGATTGAGGTGGTCTGATGGAAATTGCAAAGGACATTAACGAGGAACTCAAAAGCTCGTATATCGATTATGCCATGAGTGTTATTGTTGGGAGAGCATTACCAGATGTTAAAGATGGTTTAAAGCCCGTGCAGAGGAGAATACTGTATGCAATGTATGAGATGGGGCTTTTCAGTAACAGACCATACAGAAAGTGTGCCAGGATAGTTGGAGATGTGCTGGGCAAATACCACCCCCATGGGGATTCAGCAGTTTACGATGCTCTTGTCAGAATGGCTCAGGACTTCAATTTGAGGTACACACTCGTTGATGGACAGGGGAATTTTGGAAGCATAGATGGAGATGGAGCAGCAGCAATGAGATACACCGAGGCAAGACTCACAAAAATGGCTGAGGAGATGCTTGCAGACATTGAGAAGGACACTGTTGATTTCATTCCGAATTTTGATGCAACTCTCAAAGAACCCTCAGTTCTCCCCGCAAAGATCCCCAATCTCCTGATAAATGGATCAAGCGGAATTGCTGTCGGAATGGCAACAAACATGCCCCCTCACAATTTGTCAGAGGTTTGCGATGCAATTGTTGCATACATCAACGATGAGGACATAGAAATTGATGAGCTCATGAAGTTTATAAAGGGCCCAGATTTCCCGACAGGCGGGACCATTGTCGGATCAGACGGAATAAAGGAAGCCTACAGAACCGGAAGAGGAAAGGTGGTGGTGAGAGGGAGAGTAGAAGTAGAGGATGGAACGCTGATAATAAGGGAGATCCCGTATCAGGTTAACAAGGCAAATCTGGTTGAGAAGATTGCAGAGCTTGCAAGAGATGGCAAGATAGAGGAGATAAAATCTGTCAGAGATGAATCAGACAGAGAGGGGATAAGAATTGTCATTGAGCTGAGAAGCGGGGCAAATGTGAATGTCGCTCTTAACAAGCTCTACAAGTACACTCCTCTGCAAACAACGTTCGGCATAATCAACTTAGCCTTGGTGAACAATCAGCCAAAAATCCTGACACTCAGGGACATCATATCCGAGTTTGTAAACCACAGGAGAGTTATAGTAAGGAGAAGAACCGAATTTGAGCTGAAAAAGGCTGAGGAGAGACTGCATATAGTTGAGGGACTGAAGATTGCCGTTGAGAACATAGATACTGCAATTGAGATAATCAAAAAGTCAGAGAGCGTGTCTGTTGCAAGAGAGAGGCTGATGGAGAGATTCAATCTGACAGAGAGGCAGGCAGATGCGATTCTGCAGATGAGATTACAGAAACTTACAGCCATGGAAATTGATGCTCTTTTGAAAGAACACAGAGATCTGATAAACAAAATAAATGAGTTCAGGGAGATTCTGAGCAGCAAAGCAAGAATAGATGAGATAATTGTAAATGAGACCTTTGAAATCAAGGAGAGATTTGGAGATGGTAGAAGAACAAAAATAACCCACGGATTCCAGGACATAAACCACGAGGATCTAATATCTGAAGAGACAAATCTCCTCGTCATAACCAGGGGAGGCTACGCAAAGAGGATTGACATCAATGCTTTCCGATCTCAATCAAGAGGTGGGAGTGGAGTTCTTGGAATAAATCTCAGAACTGAAGATGAGATCTCATCTGTTAGTGTTGTTAACACAATCCACAAGCTGTTAATTTTCACAAAGCGGGGAAAAGCTTACTGGATACATCCCTATGAAATTCCGAAGCTTGACAGAACAGCAAGGGGAACAAGTCTCAAACACCTCATCTCGCTTGACAGCGGTGACTACGTTGTTTCAGCAATATCAGTTCCCGAGTTCTCGGGGAGAGTCATGATTCTGACAGACGACGGATACATCAAAGCTGTTAATGTTGAGGACTTTGAGAATGCAAAGAGAGGGGGGATTATTGCCACAAATGGGAATGTGAGCTCTGTAAAGTTTGTCGAGGGTAAGGATGTGATAATCTCAACCAGAAAGGGCATGCTGATAAGGTTCGATGCCTCACATATTCCGGTTTACGGCAGGAATGCAAAGGGTGTCAGGGCTGTAAAGCTGAGAGGGAATGACAGAATTGCATGGATGGACTGCGGGAATGGAGACGAAATCTTACTGCTGACAGAAAACGGATATGGCAAAAGAACAAGAATCAAGGAGTTCAGAAAAATAGGGCGTGGAGGAATGGGAGTTATAGCCTACAGGGTAAAGGGGAAAACGGGAGATTTGGTTTTCTCAGAATTCGTCAGACTTGACAGGATTCTGGCATTCAGCAGAGACGGCAACGCCATCCTCGTAAACGCGAATCAGATATCTGTTCAGGGAAGAAACAGCTCAGGAGTTATTGTTGCCAGAAATGGAGTTGTTAAGGCTGTTCAGGTGAACTCATGAGGCTCAATGCTGAGAGATGGGAGGATAGAGGAGATTACATGGTCTCCGTACTGCATAAATTTGATGAAGGCACATTTGTTCAGCTTGTCGAGATAAGAGGAAAAGTAAGCAGACACCTCCACAAGAAGCAGACCGAGGTCTTTGTGGTGGTTGACGGAAATGGAACGCTTGAAATTGGAGATGAAAAACACCATGCAAAATGCGGTGATGTGTTTCTGTGCTCTCCAGAAACAGTCCACAGCGTGGAGGGAAACCTTAAAATTCTCGTGTTCAAATATAATTATGAGAAAGAAGACAATTACTGGCTTGATTCATGAGG
>JALUWC010000110.1 GCA_027019885.1 Geoglobus sp. | reverse complement strand
CTCGCTGTCTTTCATCAGCTTTTCCTCATCGGGCTCTGCAAAACCGCCAATTGGAACAAGAGCAAAAAGCACACCCATGGATTTTACCTTTATGCCCTCTGCAAGTGCCGATATTGCATGGCTGAACTCATGAACAACCAGTGTGACGATCAGTCCAATAAGACCCCATACAAGAGGAATGTACCTGTTCACTCCGGGAATGAGTAGAGCATTTCTCGGACTTGTCATCTCGGATGGTGGAGGGGGAGATGTTAGAAGTGTGTAATCCATGAAAAGAATGAGAAGGAACATGAATACCATTCCTAAAAAGACTGCGGGAATTCCCAGGTTACCAAGTACCCGCCATAGCCTTCTGTGAGATGCAATTCTTTTGAGAAAATTCAACCCCTTTTCGGTTTTGACCATGAGAACCGGCCCGTAGGCAGATATGTTTCTCTTTTCGAGCCAACCCTTTCTGTTGAGATAATCAACAACCAGCCAGTAGCCGATGAATATTATTATTGCGAGGCTGATATTCATTATCATGAACTATCGGAGCTTAGTTAATTAATTTTCCCCCTCCACTCTTCGCCCAGAATTCTCTCCTCAATCGAAATGGACTTTACAAACTCCTCTTTAACCTCCTTTCTTGTCAGGTAGTATATCACAACAGACCCTATTGCCAGGTTCAGCCCTGCGATCATCGGGATGTAAACAGTAAGAAAACCGTAAACTAAGTGGAGACCCCCTATTCCAACCCCAACTTTCCTGAAAGCTTCATTCCTCATCAGCAGCCCAATTCCTGTGAAAAGATAAAGTATGGAAAACAAAAGACCTATTCCTGCAACGTAGGGTATCAGCATCTCAACATCAACATCCTTGACTCCATACGCCTTCGCCTCCTCCTTGAATGCGGTCACAAATTCCTTCTTTGCGATGTACATTGTGATGGATGAATAGGCAGAGAGGGCGAACATCGTGAGCATGAAAACCGCCACAAGAGTGATACCCGTCCTCATTCTCTAATCTTTCCAGGTTAAAAATTTAAATAGGTTGCGGAGAAAGATGAGGCATGTATCATTTCATATACGCCACCTTTCCATCAGATGATGAGGCCAGAAAGATTGCTAAGCACCTCCTTGAAAAAAAGCTCGCAGCCTGTGTCAATTTCTGGAAGATGAACTCTATGTACTGGTGGGAGAATGGGATTCAGGAGGATGAAGAGGTGGCGATGATAATCAAAACCAATGCAGAAAAGTTCTCAGAAGTGAGAGATGAGATAAAGAGACTCCACAGCTACACCACACCATGTATATGTGCTCTTCAGGTTGAAGAGGGGAATCTGGAGTTTTTGAGGTGGATTGATAGCATTGTGGGAGAATGAGGGAGAAAACGGCAGTATTTGGATGCAGGAAGAAGGTGAGGTATTCAGGGGATCAGTGGAAGCTCCTTGAGGAGAAAAGAGCGATAGCAGCAAACATTATGAAAACTCTTGCCGATCATGGTATAGATTCTGTCGTTTATGGGTCTGTTGCGAGGGGGGATGTGAAAAAAACAAGCGATGTTGACATCTTCGTCCCATCAACCGTCCCATCCTATAGAATTGAACTTGCTCTTCATGATTGCACAGTTCTGGAAAAAAAGATCGTCCAGGCGACTCCAAATTACGCAATTAAAGGAGAAATAGTTCTTGAGAATGCCAACATCAGTTTTCCTCTTGTAAAAATGAGAGATAAAGAACTGGACTTTTACAAATTTGGGGGATGTATGAATCTTGATTCCCTTATGAAGAAAAATAGGGTTGCTGGGGTGGACAAGAGGCTCGTTCTCATAATCCCTCTTAAAGATGGGCACTATGAAATCCCTGCCAATGAGCTGGATGTAAGCGAGCTTGCTGATTTTCTTGGTGTGGGGGTGGAGATAGTGAATGAAAGGTTCAGGGTTCTTGAAAGGAGGAGGGAGATAGGGAGAACAGGTGTATTCCTGAGTGAGATTGTTCACGATTTTGAGAGTTTTGAGACCAAGCTGAAGGAAATTGTTGACAGAAACCCTCTCGTAAAGCGAAGACTTGTTTTATAGCGTTCCAACAAACTTTTTATTTCTGTAAAGTGAGAGGTTTTGGTAATGCTCAGCTCACGAAGAAACCTGTTGATTCTCGGAACCCTTTTTGCCATAACTGCTTTTGACACGCTTTTACTCAGCTTCGCAACTCCAGCACTCATATCAAGCTATGGCTACAGCAGAACTGAAGCTGGAATTCTCGGCACATCCCTGATGATTGGTGTTGGAATCGGATCAATAATCTTGGGATCATTCTCAGACAAGGTGGGCAGGAAGCCTGTGATATACGCTTCAGTTCTGCTATTCTCTGCATCAATGGGCTTCATGTCTCTCTCCCAGAAAATTGAGTTTCTTGCATTTCTTCTGTTCCTGTCAGGAGTTGGCCTGGGAGGAAGCCTTACAATGACCATAACAACTCTGCCAGAGGTGATAGACAGACCTCTTGAAAGGTACATGTGCTACCTTGAGTCATTCTGGGGCGCTGGTGCTCTCATGATCGTGGTTGCCTACAATATTGTTCCGGAGAATTCTTTGAAGGGGCTCTTTCTTGCCGGAATGCTTCCTGCAGCTCTTCTGCCTATTTTCAGAATGCTTCCAGATGTAAAATCTGAGAGGACAATGATTTCAGGAAACATCAGAACTCTTTTCACCTCTTACAGAAATCTGACGGCTGTGATATGGCTGATATGGTTCTGCGGGATATATACGTATTATGGAGTGTTCCTCTGGCTGCCTGATGTGTGGATATCAAGCAATTTTGGTTCGGTGATCAATCTTCTCATTCCCGTTTACGGGATTCAGATTGTCTCACCTCTCCTTCTCTCTGCCATTTCAAATGAGACAAACACAGAAAATCTTCTTTTCAGCTATGCTGTTTTTGCCGGTCTGGCAATAATTCTCTTCACAACAGTCTCCGACCCAGCTTTCAGGTTTCTCTCAATTCTCCTCGCATCCTTTTTCAGCATAGGCACATGGGTTCTCCTCATTCTTGTCACACAAAAAACGTACCCCCAGAGCATAAGGGGTCTTGGGGTTGGAACGTCTGCTGGAATTGGCAGAATTGGTGGAATTGTTGCTCCCTCTGTTACAGGTTTTCTGATGGACAGAACGGGGGGTTTTGCTGTTCCATTCATGATCTTTGCAGTTCTGTTTTACATCCAGAGCAGTCTTGCTCTTTACGTGAGAAGGCTCAGAAGTTGAACAGAAGGTTTTAAAAGAAGCATTTTACTTCAAAACCCTCTGCAGGCTCAATCCAGTAGAAAAAGATCCTCTTAGAAAATATTTTTAAAACCTCTTTTTTCAGGCTGAAACGATGGACGAGATAATTCACTGGGCTGATGTTATCGCCGATAAAATTCTTGAGAAAAAAAGCAGGGTCAGAATAGCAACGGGAATAACTCCAAGCGGTCACATTCATCTTGGCAACCTCAGAGAGATGCTTACTGCTGACGCCATCAGAAGGGCAATTCAGGAGAAGGGTGGTGATGCCGAGATCGTGTACATTGCTGACACATTTGATCCTTTAAGGAAAAGATATCCGTTTCTGCCTGAGGAGTATGAAAACTACGTTGGAATGCCTTTGAGCAGCATTCCAGATCCTGAAGGATGCCATGAAAGCTATTCCGAGCACTTTCTTGAGCCATTTTTGGAATCTCTTGACATTCTTGGAATTCCTGTATTGCTGAAGAAGGCTGATGAGATGTACAGAAATGGAGAATACAACGAAATGACAGTTCAGTCTCTGAAAAACAGAGACAAAATAGCCGGGATAATAAAAGAGGTATCCGGAAGGGATGTTGAAAAGGACTGGAGCCCTTTCATGCCTCTGTGCAGGAACTGCGGGAGGATAAACTCCACTGCTGTAACAGAACTTGATGGAGACAGGATAAAGTACAGATGCAGAAGCTGCGGGTTTGAGGGAGAGAATAGAATAAACGAGGGAAAGCTTGTATGGAGAGTTGACTGGCCCGCAAGATGGAGGATTCTCGGTGTAGATGTTGAGCCCTTCGGCAAGGATCATGCCGCTGCTGGAGGAAGCTACGACACCGGAAAGAGAATTGTGAGAGAGGTATTCGATGCTGAGCCTCCATTTCCAGTAGTCTATGAGTGGATAAATCTCAAGGGCAGAGGAGCGATGAAGAGCTCAAAGGGAATTGTTGTTCCCGTTAGAGAGATGGTTGAAATCCTGCCACCTGAGATTGTGAGATACATAATCATAAGAAGCAAACCTGAGAGGCACATTGAATTTGACCCAGGCCTGGGGTTACTTGACATAATCGACGAGTTTGAGGATGCCTTCAGAAAGTCTGACAGGAGTGTTCAGCTGTCACTGGTTGAAAGCGTTTCATACAGCGATGTACCCTTCAGGCATCTGATTGTTGTTGGACAGATCGCAGACTGGGTTACGGAAAAGATTCTTGAAATCCTTGAGAGAAACGGACACGAGATAACTGAAAGTCTGAAAAGGGATGTTGAAAGAAGAGCAAAATATGCCAGGGCATGGCTTGAAAAATATGCCCCTGAAAATCTGAAGTTCAGGGTGAAGAACAGAGAAGAGATAAAATCGGAATTCAGCGATGATGAGAGAAGGTTCCTGAGGATGTATGCTGAATCTCTCCAGGATGAAATGTCTGCTGAAAGGCTTCACAGACTCGTTTATGACGTGGCTGAAAAGGCTGGGATCAAAGCGTCCAAGGCGTTTCAGACAATATACAAAGCCATTCTTGACACGAAGCATGGGCCAAGAGCTGGCTACTTTCTGCAATCTCTCGGCACTGATTTTGTGAGAAAGAGGTTCATGGAGATATGAAATTCAGGAAAATAGAGGGAGGGAGTTTTTACAGCTATCTAACCGAGGGATGTAAACTCTGCAGAAAAGGGGCAAAGATGGTTTTGTTTGTAACGGGAAAATGCCACAACTCATGCTACTACTGCCCTGTCTCAGATCAGAGAATGGGTTCAGATTTCATTTACGCCAATGAAAGACCTGTTATGGATATGGACGATGTCGTTGATGAGGCAATTTCGATGTCTGCTGAGGGCGTTTCGATAACGGGAGGAGAGCCGCTGCTGAAGCCCGAAAGGGTTTGCGATTATCTCAGGGTTTTTTCAAAAGCCGGGCTTCACTCCCACCTCTACACATCACTTCCTGCCAAGGAAAGCATGATTGAAAAGCTCTCGGAAATGGGGCTTGATGAGATAAGGTTTCATCCTCCTGAGCTGAAGAGCATTAAGCTTTATGAGCCCTCAATAAAATACTCAAAAAAAGCCGGAATTGAGGCTGGCTTTGAGATCCCTGCGATATCATTCAGGGATGAAATCCCTGAAATTCTCAACAGAAACGATGCCTTTCTGAATGTGAATGAGCTTGAGTTCTCTGAATCAAACATGCAGAAGCTCCTGGAGAGAGGATGGAGAAGAGGTGAGTTTTATGAAGCAACAGGAAGCCTTGAAATAGCTGAAAAATACAGAGAAAGTGTGGAAAAACTCCACTACTGCAGTGTCAGGTTCAAGGAGATTGCCCAGTTCAGGAGAAGGCTGATAAGGATGGCATTCAATCTGCCTGATTTTTACAGAGTGACTTCAGAGGGAACAGTTATATGTGGACTTGTGGAGGGTGAAAAGGAGAAAATCAGAAAAATCTTAATTCAGAGAGGAATTGACTTTGTGGAGGTTCATGAGGGGTTTGAAATACCCGTTGATGAGGCTGAAAAAATGAGAGAATTTGGTGACGTTTCCATTATTGAGAGATACCCGACATATACTCGAATCATACTGGAAAAAGACCCTCTGGGGTGAGGAAGTGAAAACCAAGGAAGTTGAAAAGAGGCTCAGAAAATATCTTGATAGAGACAGAAATGGAGTCAGGAAAGTACTGCTCAGAGCTCTTCTCAGTGGTGAAAAATACACAACAGAGGAAATTCACAGAGTCCTTGCGGAAAAGGGCTTTAGCTTGAATATAAGAGGAGTTTCGGCAATGGTTGGTCTGATAGGCGCGAGAATAGGCATATTGAAGGTTGAAATGGGGAACAAGAACAGATATTATCTTAAAAGAGAATACAAGGAGCTGGTTAAAAGGGTGCTTGATGAGTATGATATCGAAAGTATATGAGCGCATGCTTGAGAAGAATGTGAGGAGAGGAGAAATTCCTGAGCATGTAGCCATAATTATGGATGGTAACAGAAGATATGCTAGAAGGAGAGGTTTGCCAGCCTATATGGGCCATTTTTTTGGCTCTAAGAAAGCTGAGAAGGTTCTCGAGTGGTGCAGGGAGATAGGGGTAAAGGTTGTGACCCTTTACGCTTTCTCAACAGAGAACTTCAAAAGGAGCGAGGAGGAGAAGAGGAAAATTTTTGATCTGTTCAAGAAGGAAATTGAAAGATTGCTGAACGATCCGAGAACACACAGGGACAGAATGAAAGTGAGGGTGGTTGGCAGGAGGGACATGCTTCCCGATGATGTTCTCAGAGCAGTTGAGGAGGTGGAAAGAGAGACAGCAAATTACAGCAAGTTCTATCTCAACATCGCATTTGCCTACGGTGGAAGGCAGGAGATAATGGATGCAATTGCAAAAATCCTGCTCGATGTGAAAAACGGAAAATTAAGTCCTGAAGATATTGATGAGAATCTGTTTTCGTCATATCTTTACTCTTCAAATGGTTATGAGAGGGTGGATATCCTGATAAGAACAGGTGGGGAGCAGAGGCTCTCCAACTTCCTTCCATGGCAGTCGTCTGGAGGGATCACATACTTTCTGGACGTTTACTGGCCCTCTTTCAGGAAGATAGACCTGCTCAGGGCGATAAGAACATGGCAGAGTATTGTTGGGAGATATTATAAACACACTTTTTGAGGTGGTTCAATGGATTCAAAGCTCAAATACGAGTTCAGGAGAAAGCTTGAAGATCTTGAGAGGTACAAAGGAAGAGGGACGGAGCTCATTACCCTTTACATTCCCCCTGACAAGAACATAGCAGATGTTTCAGCTCAGCTAAGAAATGAGCTCAGCCAGGCTCAGAACATAAAATCCAAGCAGACAAGAACTCACGTCATTGCCGGGCTTGAGGCAATACTCCAGAGACTCAAGCTTTACAGAAAGCCCCCTGAGAATGGCATGGTGATGATAAGCGGTGTCATTGATTTAGGTGGTGGGAGGGAAAAGCACATAACTGATATCATTGAACCTCCAGAACCCGTTCCTTTATACAAGTATCACTGCGATTCCACATTTTACCTCGACCCTCTTAAGGACATGCTTGTTGAGAAGAAGGTTTACGGGCTCATTGTTCTTGACAGAAGGGAGGCAGCGGTAGGAATCCTGAAGGGAAAGAGAATTGAACCTTTAGCCTATGCAACATCCAACGTTCCTGGAAAGCACAGACAGGGTGGACAGAGCAGTGTCAGATTTGAGAGGCTCAGAGAGATAGCAATTCACGAGTTTTACAAGAGAATTGGGGAGAAGGCAAATGAAGTGCTTTTACCATATAATGGCGATCTGATTGGGATCCTGATAGGAGGTCCATCCCCAACCAAGGAGGAGTTTTATGAAGGCGGTTATCTGCATCACGAGCTCCAGAAGAGGATAATAGGGCTTTTTGATGTCAGCTACACCGATGAGAGTGGCTTGTATGAGCTTGTTGAGAAAGCAAGCGACGCATTGCAGGAACTTGACATAATGAGGGAGAAGCGGATAATGAACAGATTTCTGAAGGAAGTTGTGAATGATGGAAGTGCCGCATATGGGGAGGATGAGGTGAGGAGGTACCTTGAAATGGGTGCTGTTGACACCCTTCTTATTTCAGAGGATCTCAGGCATGAGAGAGTGAAATTCAGATGCCCTGTCTGTGGGGAGGTTAAAGATCTGACGCTGAAGGAGAACTCGGATAAGGAGGTTCTCTGCGAGAAGGACAACATCAAAATGGAAGAAGTTGAAAGGAAAGACATGATCCTTGAGCTTGCAGAACTTGCTGAGCAGAGTGGAGCAAAGGTTGAGTTCGTATCTACAGATTCGGAAGAGGGAGCAATGCTCAAAAACGCATTTGGAGGCATAGGAGCGATTTTGAGGTTCAAGCCAGAGGGATGGTGATGTTCAGGGCGTTTTATCAGGAGGTGAAGAGGGCTGCAGGCACGGATGACAGATTTCTGAGGGAGAGTGAGCACGCTGATCTTGCATGCACTGTCGCCTTTAAATTGGCCAAGGAAAAAAGAAAAAAACCCCAGGAAGTTGCTGAAGAGCTTATTGAGGATTTTGAAATTACTGGAGACTACATAGGCAGGATTGAGATTGAAAACGGATACATCAACTTCTTTGCAAGTCAGGAGTTTTTTGAAGACACTGTCAGTTCAATTCTGGATGAAGACTACAGATACGGAGGTCTGAAGCTTGGAGGAGAGGTTTTGGTAGAACACACCTCTGCCAATCCAGATGGGCCACTCCATGTTGGGCACATAAGAAACTCCATAATTGGTGACACTCTTGTGAGAGTTTTAAGAAAAGCCGGAATGAATGTAAAAGCCCAGTACTATGTGAATGACATGGGCAGGCAGTCAGCAATGGCTGTTCTTGGCGTGAGGAGGTATGGACTGGGGAATGGGAAGCCGGATCATGAGGTGGCTAAAGCCTACATAAAAATCAACGCAGATGCTGAGAGAGATAATGCCATAGATGATGAGGTTGAGAAACTGATGATCCTTTATGAGAAAGGTGACGAAGGTGCAATCAGGATTTTCAGGGAAGTTATGGAGAAAGCGCTTGAGGGTGTGAGAGAGACACTTGAAGAGCTGAATGTGGAGCATGATGAGTACATCTGGGAGTCTGAGTTTGTCAGAAACGGATATGTTGATAGAATCTTAAAAATGCTTGAGGAAAGAGAACTTCTTGAGAGAGATGACGTTTTCAGGGTTGACATGGGGAAATTTGGCTATGAGAAGGACGTTATCCTGAGAAGGGAAAATGGAACAACTCTCTACATCACACGAGACCTCGCATACCACCTCTGGAAGAATGAAAACTATGAGAGATTCATAAATGTGCTTGGATCAGATCACAAGCTCATAGCAAATCAGCTTTCAGATTTGCTTAACGCCCTCGATCTCAAACCTCCTGAAATTGTGTTCTTTGAGTTCGTATCTTTGCCTGAAGGTTCCATGAGCACAAGGAAGGGGAAGTTTATATCTGCAGATGAGCTCATACAGAAAACATATCAGGAGGCAAGGAAGCTCATTGAAGACAGAGATTTCAGCGAGGAAGAAAAGAATAAGGTTGCAAAGGCAGTTGCCACCGGTGCCCTGAGATTTGATTTCGTAAGGGTTTCCCCTGAAAAGCCAATGACATTTGACTGGAAGAAAGCGCTGGACTTTGAAAGGCAGACCGCCAGCTACATCCAGTACACTCACGCAAGGGCATGCAGCATAATGAGGAAGGCTGTTGAAGCTGGGTATGCTGATCTGGATTTCAGGTATGAGCTTATGGATGACGTGGAAAGGGAACTCCTCATTCTGCTTTCAAAGTTCTCATTTAACGTCGAGAAGGTTGCTGAATCTTTAAGACCGAACATCCTTGCCGAATACGTTCTTGATATAGCGGAGAAGTTCAATGATTTCTATCACAGAAATCCTGTAATCACTGAGGATTCTGAACTGAGAATGCACAGGCTTGCAGTTGTTGATGCAGCGAGAATTGCTCTCAGAAATGGGCTTGAGCTTCTTGGCATAGAAGCTCTCGAAAGGATGTGAAGGAAAGACTTAAGTTCAAATCACTTTAACCGGTTTTTCAGGTGGTTGTGTGGGCAAAGAGGTTCAGGTTTCACTGAGCAGAGATCTATCTCTTTTTGACATAACAATGATTGGCATTGCAGGGATGATTGGAGCAGGGATATTTGCTCTGACAGGAATTGCAGCTGGAATTGCTGGCCCCGCCATACTTCTTGCCTTTCTTTTAAACGGAATTGTTGCAACTCTCACCGGTTTGGCATATGCAGAGCTTGGTTCAGCTCTTCCGCAGGCCGGAGGAGGATATGTGTGGATAAAAGAGGCAATGGGAAAGTTTCCGGGATTTATGGCAGGATGGGTGGACTGGGCTGCTCACACAATTGCCTGCGCACTGTATGCTGTTACATTTGGAGCATTTTTTGCAGAGCTTGTTATTAGCTTTGCAGGAATCGAGCTGCCAAGATTCATTCTTTCAAAAGCTTCGGCACTTGCAATGGTGAGCTTTCTTGCCTACGTAAATTACAGGGGTGCAAAGGAGAGCGGAAAGCTTGGGAGTCTGGTTACGCTTCTCAAAGTTGTTATACTGATTGTTTTTGCGGGTTTTGGTATCTACAAAACCTTCACGTATCCAGACTGGATAGGCTCATACACTCCTTTCTTTCCCACAGGATTTACGGGTGTTCTTGCTGCGATGGGTCTCACGTTCATAGCATTTGAAGGGTTTGAGATAATAGTCCAGAGCGGAGAGGAGGTGAAGAACCCAGAGAGAAACATACCCAAGGCAATAGTCATGTCCCTCTGGACTGCTGTTGCAATATACATTCTGGTTGCATTCTCATTGCTTGGTGCGATAAAGGTAAATGTTCCAAGCTGGGTGTACCTTGGAAAGCTCGCAGAACTCAGCCTTGTTAGGGTTGCTGACAGCATAATGCTCTTTGGTGGGTATTTAATCCTTGCAGGCGGGATAATATCGACTGTGAGTGCGATGAATGCAACGATCTATTCATCGTCAAGGGTGATATTTGCGTTGAGCAGAACAGGTTATCTCCACAGAATCTTTTCCGAGATCAGCAGAAAAACCAGAACTCCTCATTTTGCAATCTTCTTCAGTTATGTGATAATAGCATTTGCTTCTCTTGCACCAATTGAGGCTGTGGCTTCCGCAGCCAGCCTTATGTTTATAATTCTCTTTCTCTCAGTAAACGTATCTCTAATCGTTTTGAGGCTGAGACGTCCCGATCTCAGAAGGAGCTTCAGACTTCCCATGGCTTATGTTCTCTCTTCTCTGGCAGTGATTTTCCAGATAGTGATATCCTATTACCTCATAGCACACATTGAACAGGGATTCAGTGTTTTTCTGATCACGATTGCCTGGATGTTTCTTGGAGCTTTTGTTTACTACGCCTACTCAGAAAAAGAGCTGGAGAAAAAGGCAAAAGAGGAGTTTGTAACAATTTATTCGGAATTCCCAGTTGAAAAGAAGAGATACAGAATTCTTGTTCCTGTAGCAAATCCTGTGATTGCAAAGAAGCTTGTGAGGCTTGCAGAGATAATTGCGAGACAGAAAGATGGTGTTGTTTTTGTGATGAGCGTTGTGAAGGTTCCAATTCAGACACCTCCCTCCGCTGTTGTTGGCGAGATAAAAGAAGCTAAGGAGAGACTTGAGGATCTCATAGAATTCCTTGCAGTTCCTGCAGGAGGAGTCCTGAAAGCAGGTCACGATGTTGCGGAGGCGATAATCACCACTGCTGAAGAGATTCAGGCTGATCTGATCCTCATGGGGTGGAGAGGAAGAACATTCAGGAGGGATACGGTACTTGGGAGCACGATAGACCCTGTTCTCATGAAGGCGGGATGCGATGTTGCCGTTGTTAGGTTCAGCTATGGCGAAAGAATGCCTGAATTCGGCAAAATTTTAGTGCCGTCTGCTGGTGGGCCTCATGTGGAGCTTGCATGTGAGATTGCAGAGAACATTGCAAGGGAGAGAAAGGGGAAGGTAAAGCTGATGTATGTTGGGAAGTCAGATGAAGATAAAAAGGAGGCCGAAAAACTTTTCGAAAATCTTTCAAAAAGGTATTTTGATGGGTTGAATGTAGAATGGGAGTTCATAATGGATCCCGATCCAGCAAAGAGAATCGCAGAGGAGGCTGAAAAACATGACATAACACTTCTTGGAGCGAGCGGGAGAACGTTTCTCTACAACTTTCTGAGAGGTCTTTTCCCTGAAAAGGTTATCAGGAGAACGGACAGCACGGTCATTGTCACAAGAAGGTGGATAAGATTGATGAGATAGCTCAGTAATTGTGCACCACTCTGTAATGATCTGGTCTGGGGCAGTATAGCTCACCCTTCTCTCTCATCTTGATGAGAAGCTCCCTTGTTTTGGCTCTCTCTATACCCATCTTTTCAGCTTCATCAAAAATTATCTCTTCTGGCACGCCCTTTTCATATTCCGATTCAAAATCCTCAATAAGTCTCTTTAGCATCATTATCCTGTCTCTCTGGGTTTTTGATGTACCTGAGAAGGCGTAATCTATGTCAATCTCTCCTGTCTCAGGATCAAGTGCAATCTGTTCAAGGCTCGTCCTTATTATTCCGAGTACCCTTTCCACATCCTGAAGCTCTATTCTGTCTGAAAGCCTGATTCTTGCTGATGCTTCAGCCATCCTAATCAAAGCTTCAAGCTGTCTCGCTGTAACAGGAACGGGTGAGTTATCCTTCACTCTGCTTCTCATGCCAACATAAAATTCAATAATCCTCTTTTCAGCCTCATCTGTGAGAATTGGAAAAACAGTTCTCTTTGCGTAGGCTATGTATTTCCTCAGGAGCTCAGGATCTATAACCGGTGTAATCTTCTGAACCTCGTCCTCTATGCTCTGTCTTGTGAACTCACTTGAGACATTTCTCATCTTCTCAAGCTTTTCACCAAGCTTGTGAGTCTTTAAAATATGCTTTGCAAGCTCAACATCTCTTTTCTCATCTGGATCATCAGTTAAAACAAAGATCAGATCAAATCTTGACATCAGCGTTGGGGATAGGTTGATCTGTTCTGCAATTGCTGAATACCTGTCAAATCTTCCATATTTCGGGTTTGCCGCTCCAAGCAAAGCGCATCTTGCCTTAAGAACAGCATTTATTCCTGCCTTTGCAACACTTATTGTCTGCTGCTCCATTGCCTCATGCAAGGCACTTCTGTCCTCAACTCTCATTTTGTCAATCTCATCTACAAGGGCTATTCCCTTATCTGCAAGAACGAGGGCTCCGGCCTCAAGTGTCCATCTGCCGTCAATCTCATCTCTTACAGCAGTGGCTGTTAATCCGGCTGTTGTTGTACCTTTTCCTGTTGTGTACACGCTTCTTGGAGCTATTCTGTGAACGTATCTTAAAAGCTGTGATTTCGCTACTCCAGGATCTCCAACAAGGAGTATGTGAATGTCTCCTCTGATCTCTGTCCCATCCGGAAGCTTTTTCAGGACTCCTCCGAAAAGCTGCAATGCAATTGCAAGCTTTATATCCTCATAACCATAGATTGACGGGGCAATGCTCTTCACTATTTTTTCATATATCTCTCCATCCTCGCTCAGCTCCAGAATCTTTTTCTTGTCTTCCTCGGTTATCTCAAACTCCTCATACTCCTGCTGTAGAATCTCAATTGAGTTTCCCTCAATGAAAAGATCCATGTGAACAAGCTTTTTCTGTCCCATTCCTCTCGGGTTTGCCCTTACAATCCCGTTTATGATAACCCTGTCTCCGGGATTTACAACCCCGGTTATGTCTCCTTCAAGGTACACGTCAATGCTCTGGGGCTGCTCTCCTCCCTTTAAATTCTCAGGATACTCCTGAATCTTTATGCGCTGGCTGTCAATCAGAATGCTTTCCTCAGGATGGAAAACGAATCTCTTTGACTTGCAGGCAGTGCATTCATAGGGATATTTCAGGTTTGAGGTCTCCTGATATACAGAAACTCTCTTGCCACAATTTGTGCATGTAAAAACCGCCTCAACAATCTTCGGTCTCACCTCTGTAACCTTTCTGACTATTCCCTCAATTGAGACAAATTTCAGGATGTGCTCAGCCCTGAGATCTCTTATAAGCACCCTCCTCGCAACCGGGAGATTGACAAACCTTGGTATGCACTTCTCAAGCCTCACATCGTAGATGTTGTCTGTGAGCTCTATGCCCCTCATTGCATCAGATATAACCTTGTCTGGATCCGAGAGGAGTTCTTCGGCAAGTATGCCCTCCTTGAAAAAGGCCAGATGAGACAGAACATCAACATAAATACTCCTCTCAGCCCCATCGCCAGCAGAAATTTTTCCTGCAAGTCTGTTTATCTCGTTCTCATAGTAGTACTGAAAAAACTCCCTCCAGACCCTTGGGTCGCTGATCAGCGGCATTCAAGCATAATTGTGTAAGGGTGTATTAATCTGTTTTGGGTGCATTGAAAGTGAAGGTTTTTGCTTTTATTTTAATTTTGGTTTTATATTATGCAAGTTGGAATGGTGTTTAAACTTGGGGATCGGAATCGCTGGTTGTAGCATGGAATCAGAGTAATGAAGGCAAGAAATGAGGTATATCTCAGGTTCAGGAGATCATAATCGAGCAGGAAGAGGTTGAGGGTATTAGGATCTGGGGGTGCGATTACTGAGAGGGAGCTTTCCGCCAAAAACCGCCAGCAGAGAGTTGATTTGCACATGAGAATTTCAAAATGGAATTATATATTTTTAAAATAAAATTTTAGAAACCGATTTTTCGAGACTGTTGATAAACTGCCGGACCCCATCAGGACTGGAGAGCCCATAGAAATCCAGATTCCCGGAATCGAAAGTGGGTCCGCCCGGATTCGAACCGGGGACCTTCGCCTCGTCAAGGCGACGTCATAACCGCTAGACCACGGACCCCTCCCCGAATTTCCAGAATCTGCCAGATTAATAAAAATTTTGGTATGAGCCGCAATCCAGCAAATACTCTTTCATTCCAAGTTTTTCAAGTAGAGTTCTGGAAACAATATATTCATCCTCGGTCTCTCTCTTTGTTCCAACAATCAGATAGAGTTTTCCGTCGATTTTTTCAAGCTCTCCTAAGGCCTCCATAATCTCACCCCTGAATGCCTGACCAGCGTAGGTGTGGGTGTAGCTGAGAACCGCATCGATTTTGCTGTGCTCAACTGGATAAAAAGCTGGATAATCGAACACATCTCTGTCATCTCTCAGCCTCGCAACAATCCTTATTTTTCCGAGCTTCTCTCCCACACCTTCAGGTATTTTTTTGTGAAGCTCATCATACCCCCTGACGTAAAGCAGATCGAAATACGTGCTTCCGATAAATGCCCTGTGGAACTTTCGTCTTTCGTGGGCGAGAAATGCCCCATAGCTGAGAGGGGGTTTTCTCTTTCTGTAGATGAATTCCCAGGTTTCATCATC
>JALUWC010000109.1 GCA_027019885.1 Geoglobus sp. | reverse complement strand
CCGAGAGAATTCTCTTTTTCTTTTCATGTATCTTTTCGAAAGCCTGTATCCCTGCGCCTGTGAGGATTAGCTTCTCAATCTCTTCAAAAGTGAGCATCAGCCCTCGACCTCCTTCTGGAACCTCTTTTGAAAACATTTCCAGCACTCAAAATATGCCTCTGCTGGCTCATCTGGTTCTCTCGGATAATTTATCCTTCCTGGATCTACCCACAAGACAGCTACAGGTTTTCCAGGTTTGAAAACATCTGTTAAAGCTTCACCACAGTTAAAACATGTGATCTCATGTCCATGAAGTAGGATGTCGTCGAGTATTTCTGCTTCTTCTTTACTCGCCATCAAGCATCAGCCTCCTTAGTCTCCTCCATTCCTCATAATCAGCTTTCCAAACCATGAACGGAACTCCTTAAACCCCATAACCCGCCCTTCCCTCTCATCAAAAACAGCATAATGAACTCCTTTATTTCTAAGGAACTCCCTGTCATCCTTGGTTTCAAAGCGGTTTACCTCGAACACCGCAAACTCTGAATTGATGTAGATGTCCCTTGCAGGGTTGTTTGAGCTCTCAATGATCAGCTCAATCTCATCAGGCAGAATCTGATTTACAAAGTAGGGTGTTGTTCTCATGCACTTGCCAAGCTTCTTCAATGCCACATATTCAAAGCTCTGCAAAAAATATTGAGAGTAATGCTGTTTCTTCATCTTCCATTCAAAAATCCCTGAGAACTTAGTCCCAACTTCAAGGATTGCGTCAACGTCATAGATTGCAACATCGATGTTGAAGTAATCAATCAGCTCCCTGATTACGTAATCTCTCAATGCGTGGAGATATCCCTGAGAGCAGGTTATGCATTTGAGGTCTGTCATGTTCAATCCGTTTGTCTTAATTTGGTTAGAAGCCTATCAAGCTCATCAACAGCATCTCTGTTTTTCATCCCTGCAAGATACAGAGCCAGAGCGTCAGCCTCTTCCATGCTGAGCTCTACATCAAAATTAATTTTGGTTACATCTTTGTCTCCTGGAAAATGGACAGCCATGTTTGTTCTGTTTACTGTTATCATGTCAGCAGGACTCAGGTCAATCAATGCAAAGCCTGTTGGATGTTTGCATATCAGAATCATCAGTCATCCACCTCCTTCTCAAAGGAAAGTATTATGTTGTCCGTGTCCTCAGCTATGAGAATAATTATGTCTTCAATATCAAAACCAAGCAGTTCTGCAAAAATCTCTGCAGTAGCTTGCAATTCAAGATAGGTTATCCCATTTGGAAGATAAATCATTACGCCCTCGTTTTCAAGGAAAACTATTGTAATATCTCTGTCTTTGTAGTTCTGAAATGTTATGAAAAGCTGTTCAAGTTTTTCTGAAAGGCTTAATTCATACATTACTCATCCACCTCCTCCCAAACCTCAGCGTCGGAGTCTGTGTCAATGAGAACCTGCTTTTTTCCATGCTTCTCGAGAAATTCCAGCTTCTCTCTGACTGCATCCCTTACCAATTCGTTTATGCTTGCATATCCATGCTTTCTGAGTAGTCTTGAAGCTCTTTCAATTAGTTCTCTCGGTATTTTCACACCTTCCCATTTCACCTTTGGAGAATTCATGGATAATGTTTTATCCAATAATATTTAATGTTTACGGTTATGCCGAAAGTATTAAGAATATATGGGTAAAATATTATACTATGACCGAATATGTCAATTTGAAACTGCCTAAAGATATGATTGAATTGGTCAGGAAGTTTATAGAAGAGCACCCTGAATGGGGATATACATCAGTTCCTGAGTTTGTCAAAGAGGCAATCAGGGACTACATTCTTTATCTTGAGAGTTCAAAAGCATCTCAATCTTCCAAAGAAGAGCCTTCTGAATGAAATTAGTTAATTCCACACTTTCAATATCCTCCATACCCATAACCCCACCCAATTAAAATTAACCCTTTTGTGCAATCTGAAAGTAAATTTTAAATCATCCAAAACCATATATCAGATCAGAATGAGAACGTTTCACTTTGTTATAAGCATAGCACTTACAGTATTTGTTTCGATTGTAGCTTGGCTCATGAACTTGGTTGATGAGTTTCAGGCGATTGTAATTGGATTTTTGCTCTTTTACGGAATAATGCTGGCTGGCATAAACTGGGAGCTTTACAGCATTCGGAAAAGTGTTGATTCCCATAACAGGTTCTCCATCATAGCAACAGATTTGATCTCCAAAATTGGAGAAGCTTACTTAGGATATATCGAACATAAAAATCCAAACAGACTGCTTCATGAGGTTATGAATAAACTCACTTCGGCACAGGGGAAAATTGTCAAGGTTCTGATGGCAGACACTGAGATCAAATACGAACTGTCTCCAGATGAGCTGAAGTACCTTCTTCAGAAATACAGAGCTGGCTCTTTAACCCGGCAGGAAGCCATAAGGCTGAAGGAACTCCTTCAGGCAGAGAAAGAAAAGAAAGAAGAGGAAGGCAAGCTTGCTGATGCGATCTTCATTGGTTTGCTCATTCTTGGGGTAATTCTGCTTATTGCGTCTCTTGTGTCGGAGGATTGAACTCTCTTCTCCTCTTTTTGGATTCACCTTCAGCCAGAACAGCTCCAACAACAGCACCAATAACAGCTCCAACAGCACCACCAACTGCCCAACCTACCAGTCCACCCCCTACAATTCCAGCAAGCATCATATCATCGTCATTACCTCTTGATGTCATTGCAATCATATATTTTCTCTCATCAATTTAAAGATTTCCTCAGCTGATCTCTCTCCCCATTCTGAAAGTTATGGGGTAAATGTTAAATCCACCCTACACCACAATAGATGCTGATCGGATATGCATTGAGCAAATCCTGAAAGCACTTCAACCCCATTTTTCACCTTCTTTTTTCACACAACTTCACATGTGAAAATTCACATGTGAAAAATTGGTCACCATCTATTTATATACTTGAATCCAACTTTTTTGTTTCGGTGATGCGGTATGGCTGAGGAGAAGGCACCTGTTGTGGATGAGACAGCCTTCAGGGATTTCACCCTGAATTTGCTGAAGGAGTTTGGAGAGCTTACCACAGAGGACATAAAGACATACTACAAACTGAGAGAAGGCAGGGAGATTTCAGAGAAGCAGATAAAGGAGATTCTGAAGGCTGATGGAAGATTTGAGGCGAAGAAGGACGGCAAGAAGCTGGTCTGGAGGATAAGGTGATGGTTGAGAGAACTGAAGTGGTCTGCCTGAACTGCGGTAAAAGGTGGCTGGGCAAGGCTGATTCAAAGCGATGGAAGTGCACGCAATGTGGAAGCACAAGAATCAAGCCCGTTGAAGCTTTGAAAGAGCTTGCAGAAGGAGGAAAGGACATAACAGAGGAGGTTGAAACCAGAAAACAGGGTGAAAGTCACGGTGAAAAACAACCTGAAAAGAGTGCTGGAAAGGATATGAGAGATGGCAAAGCT
>JALUWC010000108.1 GCA_027019885.1 Geoglobus sp. | reverse complement strand
CACAACCCACACGCCAAGCGGGGCAGTGTATTCAGGTAGTATCTCTCTCAAAATCACTATGCCAGCCTGTCTTCCAGTTCTGTGGAGAAATTCAACTGCCGGAAGTCTTGCAGCATAGTAACCTCCCGAAAGCTCGGAGTAAGCTTTTTTTCTGGCCAATCCCTCTCTATCACTGCCAATCCATGTCTTCTCAGGACTCCAGATGCTCTTCTCTATCCATATCTCCACAAGCTGGAATGAGTACTTGGATGGATAGAGTATGACCTCGAAGTGATTTCCATAGTGTGTGGAGCTGAAAAGGAGAGTCTCGTTTAGAATATCGTATTCTGCCAGCCTTGTTTTGAGGTTTTCTGCTATTATGTCGTGGATGGCTGTTATGCTCCATCTTGTTGGGACGAGCTTCTTCTCCTTTCCGATCATCCCAACTGAAAAAACTCTCTGAATGTATGATGTGCTGAGTCCTGAGCTGTAGAGCTCCATAACTCCATCAACCGCTTTCACCTCATCCTCACTGACTCTTTCGACCTTAGGGGGTATGCGCGGATTTGATGTGACTCTCACCCTTCTGAATACCGCTGAAATCCCTGATGGCATTGTTATGTCATCGAGTGATGGCTTTCTTATAATCGTATCGTATTCTCCCTCTACCTCCACAAACCTTATGCTTGAGGCGATCTCCTGAAGCGCTTCAAGATTTCTGTCAGGATCAACTGCAGATTCAATCTTGAATAGCCTGTACGCTCTTGCCAGACCCATTCTCAGTGATAGTACATCCTCAACCCTGTTTGAGTATGCAGAGGGGTTTTCATAAATCTCAGGGTCATGATTTCCAAGAACAAGCATGGGGCCTGCGTATATCTTCGGATAGCCGGATCTTCCTACAAAAACAGATGGTGGAGTTGGTTTCTCGTCAATTTCTTTAATCTCATAGCTTTCAGAGTAAAATGAATCGAGAACTGGACAGGATTTTTTACCGCAGTACAGTTTCCCCTTGCACTTAACACACAGCACAGAAAAAATTTGGCTGAAAATTTAAAAAGTCTTTGAGCGCTCAGAATGTATTTATCTCTCCGTTTATCACCATGTCTGTTATCTTGGTTATGTCATTGAGCCACTCCTCAGCTATCGTTCTTGCTTTCAGCTCCATCTTTTCCACCTCGTACCCCACCTCAGGAACTATCTGGATGCTGAGTGCCTTTGGCTCGTCTATGGGCTTTCCGATCTGGGACAGAATTCTCACGTAAACCTCCTTTATTCCTTCAATTGCCGAATGGCAGTCATGGGCTATCTGGTTGGCGAGGAGGTTGTATATCTTGCCCACATGATTTATCGGGTTTTTGCCGCTTGTCGCTTCCATGGACATAGGTCTTCCAGGAGTTATGAGACCATTGCTCCTGTTGCCTCTCCCAACACTGCCGTCATCTCCGTTCTCTGCTGAAGTTCCTGTTACGGTCAGATAAACAACCTCGCTTTCGATGTTATCTGCTGTGTTGACAGAGATGGTTACGTCTCTTTCAGTGTACTCACCTGCAATATCTGTTATGAATGAGGTCAGATCCTCCTTTATTGCCTGATATTCTTTCACATCCGATACGTGCCTGTCCACAAATGCACATGCAACTGTAACTCTTATTTTGTTGTCCTCCCTCAGTCCCATTACCTTAACATCTTCTCCTATCGCCTTCTCTCTTCTCCTGAAGTCCCGGTAAATTTTCCTTTCAATATTCAGCACGAGATTTTCCGTCTCGCTTAAAGGAGCGTAACCGATTCCGAAGCTCGTGTCGTTTGAGAGGGGAGCTTTTCCCTCTCCTCTCTGGAAAACGTCTTTCAGATCAGTGGAACCCTCTCCAAGCTTAACATCAAAAACAACATCTGTTTCTGGGTCAAGATATCTCATTGCTTCTCTCACATAACCTTTCGCCGCTCTCAGTGCTATCCTGTCTGCAGGAACATCAATTCCGTTAAAGTGCTTTGTGGCTCTTCCAACGAGAAGTATGTATATTGGTTGAATAACCTCCCCTCCTCCAAAAGCGGTCTTCGCCCTTCCAGCGACAATCTGCGTTTCATCTGTGTTGTGATGCAGAACAGCTCCGCATCTTTTAAGGTATTCCCTGCTCAAAGCCCTGCTCATTGCCTCAGCAATACCATCGGCAATGGAGTCAGGATGACCTATCCCTTTTCTTTCAACGATTTCAACCTTTTGATCCTCAACAGGAGTGTGAATCAGCCTTTCAACAATGATGTTATTCATGAGAGCAGGCATATTGCTGGTAATATAAGAATTGCTGTCAATTACAAACTATAATAAATCAAATTTCGAATACTTTTTCTATTCTCGAAGGACTGAAACTTTCGCAATCTCAAGTTTTGCTATGTTATTTCCGGACGATCTACAGTCATACCTCTGTCCTTACTGTCGTGTTATCGCAAGGATAGAAACCTCTGCATATTGTTCTCTGCAGTCCATTTTGAGAGGATGGTCAACATATCGAGCAAAACGGAGCGATAAAGCATATTCATAAACGAAGGGAGAAGAATATGGATCAGACGAAAGCGGGGATATAGTCAGAAAATTATTTATCTGTATTTTGTTTATGGAATACCATGGAGTACATTGTTAGCAAGAGATTTTACGACGAAGTGGACAAATCGGTGAAGGCATTTCTGAAAGAGGAAGATGGAAGGAAGATTACAGTGATTCACCACAATGATGCCGATGGAATATGTTCTGCTGTGTTGCATAAAGTGATGCTCGAAGAACTCAGCGTTGATCATGAGTTCATATGCGTTGAGAAGGTGTATCCGGAGATTATTGAGAAGATACATAGCGAAAGGAACGGGATATTCATATACACCGATCTTGGCGGGCTTGCAAGTGGAATAATTGCAGAGAAAACAACTGATGACTGCCATTCGTTCATAATAGACCACCATCCTGCGAGAGATGTTAAAGGAGAGAACGTGACAATTCTCGATCCTGAGCTTGCGGGTGTTTCAGGTGATATGTTTATATCTGCATCAACTCTCAACTACATATTCGCTCAAAGGGTCACTGAAAAAATAAAGGATTACGCATACGTTGCTCTTCTTGGTGCGGTAGGGGATTACCATGACAGGTATGGCGGGGTGCTGGGCTTTGACAGATACGTTCTTGACGAGTGCGTCTCTCTTGAACAGGTTGAGATAAGGATAGAGGGGGCAAAGGAAAGATATTACGTCAAAAAGTTCGGAGAGTACGCTGATATTTTCTCAAAGCGCCTGACAACTCTCGGCTCAGTGGGATATCTGAAAAAAGGTTACCTTGACGGAGTTAGAGCATGTTTTGACGGGTTTGATGAAAGGATGATGAGGAAGGTGGATAAGCTTGAGGAAGTGAAGCATAGAAAGTTCAGAGAGGAGATTGAAAGACTTGGAAGTGAGGGTCTGAATGAAACGGAAAAGGTGCAG
>JALUWC010000107.1 GCA_027019885.1 Geoglobus sp. | reverse complement strand
CCTCTTGTAAGGCTCGAGAAATCGTAGGCTAAATAGTCTCCGCTGTTAACAAACTTCTTTATGGCTTCATTTTCATCCATCAGCTTGTCTTCCCAGTTTCTGTTTTTCCTGTCCCTGACGTACTCCCTGAAGTCGTCGGGATCAATAAAGTGAAATTCCGCATCGCCTTTATTGATAACCTCCATTCACAAAACCTCCCGATTGTCTGACAGAATACTTTGGGAAACTTAGAATTTAACGTTATCGGAAATTTGGAAAGGGATTCATCGCAGTGAACTACAACTTTTATTCAAGTTTTGTTATGTTTTTATCGAATTAATGTATAATTTTCATTTTACCAGATCCCAAAATTGTCAGCTCTCTGCTAAATCTATCCAATAATTTATCACTTCAGTTTGGATTTTTTCGACTTTACCGGGCCTCAGATTTACCTGATTTTTTACGGGTGTATATATTTTGGAAAAAAATTAATAAGAGAAAGGCCAAAGATCGAAGTACCTCTTTACCTTCCTGAGCAGACTTGCAAGCCCTTCAGGCTCGAGAATCAAGATTGCTGCGATTATGATACCGTAGAATATCGCTCTTAAGCCAAATGCAGATGCCCCGAGCCATGGCATGTATGGCGAGAGGACTGCAACAAGCTCTGTTGTGACCTGAGTAACGACGATTATCATCACCGAACCAAGAATTGAACCCCAGACATAGCTACCAAGCCCACCAACTATAACTCCCACTCCAAGCAGCTCCCATGACATCAGGAAGGGGAAGTGCTCCGGTGTAACAAGTCCAAGCATGTAGCTCCACATTGATCCAGCAATTCCAGCATAGAATCCTGAAATTGCAAAGGCCATCGCCTTGTATTTCAGCAAATCCACACCCTGAATCTGAGCAGCGTAATCCTTGTCGCTCATCATTACAATGGCTTTTCCAAGTGGTGTTCTGCCTATGTGTGCTATGAGATACGCCATTACCGCTGTTATTACAATGTAGAGGTAGTACTGCTCAACAACTCCAAGCTGATGACCGAATATTGCAAGCGGAGCTGTGTAAACTGCACTTCCAGGTATATTTCTTGTTATCCAGTTAAAGAACCACTCAATGATGAACTGAGCTGCTGTTGTTGAGAAAAGCAGATAGAAAACCTTAATTCTGAGCGACGGAAGACCGAAAAAGACAGAAACCAGTGCAGCCATCAGTCCAGAAATTGGCATTGAAATGTAGAAGGGCAACTGATGGGAGATGAAGGCTGTTGTGAATGCTCCAACCCCCATGAGCGCAGCCTGCATAACTGAAAACAGATACGCTTGGGTTAGAAGGTTCAGACCCATTATTGTTATACTGAATATCGCAATCAGGAGTATGGTGTCCAAGTAAAATTCGGGGGCGGTAAATGGAAGAATCAACAATACCAGAGCAAAGAGTCCCATTGCCCAGTAGTGAAACGGCTTCTCAAAGAAAGACATATCCGCCTTATAGCTTTCCTTAATCACACCGCAAGGTCTTGAACTCGTCATCATTCAACCTCCTTTCAAACCCTCTCAATTCTCACAGTACCAAACAACCCGTACGGCCTCACAAGCAGAACTATCAGCAGGACGATGTATGAGATGATGTCCCTGATTCCGGGAATGTATGCGTTCAGAAAAGTCCCCACTGTATGCTCAATCAACCCAAGTAAAAGTCCACCAAGCATAGCACCTCCTGGACTGTCAAGACCACCTATCAACGCAGCAGGGAGAGCTCTTGCAAGACCAAGGTAAGAGATTATAACCGTTATTCCGTTGATAGCCCCAAGCACAAGCCCGGCAAGAAAAGCTGCAACGTATGCTACCATCCATGTGTAAATGTATATTTTCTTGATGCTAATTCCGTGAGTTGCTGCTGCTTCAGGATCAAGGGAAACAGCCCTCATGGCAAATCCAAAGAGAGTTTTTCTGAAGAGATACAGAAAAGACCCGAATATAAGAATCGAACCTGCAATGCTCCAGAGATAGACATAGGGTATATCTATTGGCCCCACGGATAGTGGAATCGGAGGAAAAACCTCCTGCTGCCCCGGAAAAACCCTCAAAACCGTGCCCCACTTGACAATTGTTGCACCTCTCAGAATCATCCCCAGTGCCACAGTCATCATGATTAGTGAAAGCACAGACTGGCCGTAAAGCGGTCTCATCAGGAACCTCTCAGTTGCGACTGCAATAACAAGACCAAAAATCGATGCAAGAACTAATCCCAAAATCAGGTTTATAACAGGATTTTTCACAAGTCCAAGACCTGAGAAAGCAAATATCAGGTATGCTCCAAGCAAAACCATGTCTCCAACCGCTATATTGACTATTTTACCAACTCTATATATCAAAACAAAAGATAGTGCCATAACGCCATAGATCGTACCTGCAGCGAGGCCCATAACGATCATTTCCAAAAGGATCATTACTCAACCCTCCTTATCTTCATCTTAACTCTAACCTGGTCTCTAGTACCGTCCTCATACTTGATCTCTCCAACAAAGTCAATCTCCTCAGCATCACTGTAGAGAGGTTCAATCACATCTCTGTACCGCTCTCTTATGAGTCCCCTCCTGAGCTTTCTTGTTCTTGTCATTTCCTCGTCATCCGGATCGAATTCCTTGTAAAGTGAGACAAACTTTCTTATTTTCATTGAGTCCTGAAGGTTCTTGTTAACCTCTCTCACAACACTTTCAAGCAGATCATAAACTTCAGGTTTTTGAGAGAGATCAACATAGCCAGTGAAAGGTATGTTGTTGTCCTCAGCCCACTTTGCAACATTCTCGAAGTGAATGTTGAGAATTGCAGTCACATACGGCCTTCCATTGTCGAGTATCATTGCTTCCCTGATGTATGGACTGAATTTGAGTCTGTTCTCAAGGTGCTGCGGAGACACCATTGTACCGTCCTGAAGGGTAATGACATCTGCAAGTCTGTCTACAACCACAAGGTGACCCTTTGCATCAACCATCCCCATGTCTCCTGAGTAGAGCCACCCATTGACAACATCCTCATGGTATGGTCTGTCATAATAACCAACCATGACAGCCGGGCTCTTTGAGATGATTTCGCCACGCTTTGTTATTGCTATAACCGTTCTTGGTAATGGTTTCCCACTTGTCCAAGGATCGACATCACCATCTCTATGCAGACATGAAATGCCTGAGATCTCTGTCTGGCCATAGATCTGCTTCATGTTAACCCCCATCGCTCTGAGCATTCTGAAATCATCCACCGACACCTGCGCCCCTCCTGTGAATGCGTGCCTCATCCTCCTAAGCCCAAGCTTGTCAAGAATTGGTCTGAAAACAAAGTAGTAGGCAAGTTTTCTCGAGAGTCTCATGTGTGCAGGTATCGCCTCCCCCTTGAATTCTCTGTCAACACAGTTGTAGCCTACTTTCAGTGCCATATCATATACCTTCCTTTTCAGCCTTCCAGAATCG
>JALUWC010000106.1 GCA_027019885.1 Geoglobus sp. | reverse complement strand
AGCCAAGCCTTTTCAGAAATCGTGTTTTTTTGCTAGGGTTTTCTCTTAGAAAACACATTAAATGTCTAACTTTCGAAACAAAATGAGCATCAATGCTAAATTTGTTTTGTATTTGCGTATATTTTTAGCATTTTGTCCATTATTTATGCGAAATTGGACTAAGAACCGTTTTTATCTATAGCTTAACCGAATATTTTTTTTACTATGGCGAGACAACCCATCTATAATGAAGATAGCATCAAATCCCTTGATTGGAGAGAGCATATCCGACTACGACCGGGTATGTACATTGGTAAACTAGGGGATGGATCTGCACAAGATGATGGTATTTATATTTTGATCAAAGAGGTGATTGATAATTCCATCGATGAGTATGTGATGGGATATGGAAAAAAGATGGAGCTTAAAGTAAAAGATGGAGAAGTACAGGTAAGAGATTATGGTCGGGGCATCCCTCTGGGTAAAGTGATTGACTGTGTATCCAAGATCAATACTGGCGGCAAGTATGATTCTGAAGCCTTCAAAAAATCTGTGGGATTGAATGGAGTAGGTACTAAAGCCGTAAATGCACTTTCAAACTATTTTCGAGTTGAGTCGATACGAGAAGGGAAGAAAAAAGTAGTAGAGTTTGCTAAAGGAGAGCTCCTCAAAGATCACCGTATCAAGAAAGTCGATGAGCCTAATGGTACGAGTATCGTTTTCAGACCAGACGATGGCGTATTTAAAAAATACCACTTCAATACAGCCTACATCAGTGACCAAATCTGGAACTATGCCTACCTCAACGCAGGCTTAAACATCTATTTCAACGGTGAACGCTATCATTCTCAAAATGGACTTCGAGATTTATTAGAAAGAAAAACAGACCCTGAAGCCATTCGCTATCCTATTATACATCTCAAAGGCTACGACATTGAGGTTGCTCTGACTCATGGCAGCTCCTATGGCGAAGAATATTATGCCTTCGTCAACGGACAACACACGGTACAGGGTGGAACGCATCTACAGGCATTCAGAGAGTCAATTGCCAGAACGATGAAAGATTTCTTTGCAACCAATAAAAACAAAAACTTTGATTCTACAGATATACGCTCCTCGATCATCGGAGCAGTAAGTATTCGTGTTCAGGAACCCGTTTTTGAATCTCAAACCAAAACCAAATTAGGCTCGATCAATGTAGGGCCAAAAGGACCTACAGTTCGCACATTCATTAATGATTTTGTCAAAAAAGAATTAGACAACTACCTCTACAAAAATCCGCAAGTAGCTGAGATACTCCTCAAACGCATCCAACAATCGGAACGAGAGCGAAAGGAAATAGCCGGCATCAAAAAGCTGGCAAATAAACGCGCCAGGAAAGCCAATCTCCACAATAAGAAGCTGCGCGACTGTCGGATACATTTCAATGACAAACGAGGGAAAGAAGAGCTAAAGCTAAATACGACCCTCTTCATCACAGAGGGAGACTCTGCCAGTGGTTCTATCACCAAAGCCCGTGATGTACAGACACAAGCTGTATTCAGCCTGAGAGGTAAGCCGCTTAATTGTTTTGGCTTAACCAAAAAAGTAGTATATGAGAATGAGGAATTTAACCTCTTACAGCACGCCCTCAATATAGAAGATGGCTTAGATGGACTTCGCTATAACCACGTAGTGATTTCTACAGATGCAGATGTGGACGGCATGCACATTCGCTTGCTATTGTTGACCTTCTTTTTGCAGTTTTTCCCAGATTTAGTTCGAAATGGGCATTTGTATATTCTGGAAACACCCTTGTTTCGTGTACGCAATAAGAAAAAAACCTTTTATTGCTATTCCGAGGAAGAAAGGCTCTCCGCTATGGCGGCACTTGGAGGGAAACCCGAAATCACCCGATTCAAAGGTTTAGGAGAGATCTCCCCGGATGAATTTGGACAATTCATAGGAGAAGATATACGCGCAAAAC
>JALUWC010000105.1 GCA_027019885.1 Geoglobus sp. | reverse complement strand
TGTCAGCGGTTTCAACAAACCATATCTTTCCACCGGAAAGAGTGTCTCCAAATCCCATAATCCTTGAAACGCCGGGGTGGTTTTTGTCCTCAGTTCCAAAAATACATCTTGCATACTCCTTTTTATCATAATTGAACACATCTTCAACCTCTAATATTCCAATTATCCGACCCTTATGATTTAAAGCGTAGCTCTCACCCTCTACCAGCTTTTCATCAAGGACGATTGGTATTGTGAAACTCAATCCATTCTCAAGCCTGCCCTCCCAGAGAACACTCTCGAAATCAGATGAGCACATAAAACCCTCTAATGGGGAGTAAATTCCGAGTCCAATGTTCTCAATGTCAAGAGCTCTCTCCCTGTCAATCTCTATTTTTTCAAGCTCCTTCGCCTCTTCTTTCAGTCTTTCATCGGCAACTCTTTTGACAAGCTTTCCTCCATGGGGCTCGATCATCTTCTCACCTTTATGCGTGTCTCGTCAATCTTTTCTCCATCGAAAAAGATCTGGAAAACCATCTCATTTTTCTCATCTCTGACAAGCATCTCATACCTCTGATCCCCTATATGCGGGGGCAATCTGAGTCGTATTGCATTTGCCGGGCATTCTTTTATGCATGCACAGCAGTGCCAGCATTTTTCAGGATAGGTAAGTTCCGGAAACTCATTCATCTCAATTGCAAGGCATGGACATATCTTCTCGCACTTTCCGCATTTTATGCAGAGATCGTAGTCAAATACTATCACACGTAATCCCTCCTGAATTCAAAGCCATCTCCATCAAATCTGGAAACGAGAATGTAATTTGAATCGCTCAGCTCCGGATAATCGCTTCTCATCTGGAAAGGTGGCATTCTTGTCTCTCTTCTTTCAATCATGTGCTCTAACATCGTTCTCGCAACAGCGAGCCTGTCGTATGTTTCAAGAACTCTCACAGCCTTTCCATTTAGCCTTAGATTCATCAGACTCTCAATCTCGTTCAGAGCAATTCTTGCAGATTGCTCGTTGTAGATGTAGTATCTTGAAATCCCACCAGCGTAATGATCGAGGACAAACTGCATTCTCTCCTCAGCATCCCTCCACCTGTAGTCTCCAAATTCAGGAACTCTCTCCTCTGGTTTAAGGCTGCTATGATCTTTAATTTGCGATGCAGTTCTTGCAGCAATTATTCCCTCAGCCAAAGCACCACCAACATGCTTCAATGGAACTCCCCCGGCAGCATCACCTGCTGCAAGCAGGTTTTTGATTGATGTCATCCTGCTTTCATCAATCCATATCCCTGCAACTGTATGGGAGCCAGATATGTAGGGCTCGCATGGCATAACCTCAAGCATTTTAGCTGCAAAATCCACTCCCCTTGCGTGGATGAACAGGTAGAACATGGGCCAGGCGTTGAGATACAGCTTTATCAGTTTCTCTCTCTGATCCTCCGTCATCTCCTCTGTGTTTATGTAAACCGGAAATCTGCCATCAATGTACTCCTTAGATGGGGCAAGTGCCCTGATGGCAATTGGAGCACTCTCACCTCCGAATTTCTGATATCCTGATTTCATGAACTCCTCACCATCAGAATTCATTAGTGGAGCCTTAAATCCAACAGCCGTAACACCTATCGGGCTGTTCACATCCTTTATTCGGGGAGGAATGAACCTGAACTCGAATCCCTCAATCTCTGCTCCGGCTTTTATTGCAAGGGCATATCCCGTTCCAGCATTGGCAAAGGGATACCATGGAACAGTGTAATTTCTATACAATCCGCCTGCCCCTCCCGTTGCTATAAGGACAGCCTTTGCTTTTACAAAGAACACATCCTCATTTTTCAGATCAAAAACATACACTCCGTAAACCCTGTCTCCATCAATAGCAAGTTCAAACGAGTAGGCTCTTTCTATTATGTTTTCAGCAGATTCAAGGGCAATATCGGAAAGAATGGGCTTTATGTGCTCCCCATAGATTCTCATCCCGAATCTTCCCTGTCTTTCATGCAGAACAGGGAGACCGTGATCTTCAAGAACTTCAACAGCATGGGGTGTTTCCTTAATCAGGCTTAAAGCAAGGTCTTTCCTTGCGAGACCCATTCCCTGAAACTTCACAAATTCATAGTAATCTTCTGGCCTTTCCCCATTGTGGAGATATGAGTAAATTGCATTAACTCCCGGAGCTAAACATCCGCTCCTTCTAACTCTTGCCTTCTCGATTATAACGCTCGCGATTCCATGCTTTTTTGCCTCATAGCTTGCCATGCATCCTGCTGTCCCACCGCCTACAATTGCGAGATCGGTGGAGATCACTTCCATATCTTTATCCTCCAGTGATCTCCCTCCTTATCAGACTCAACCCGATACCCTCTTCTTTTGAGCACGATTGGCAGATCCCTTGCCGATGGAGGATTATCTGTTATCACCTCAAGCCTGCCCTTCTCAATCTTCTTAAGAGCAAGCTCTGTGAATATCTGCGGAAAAGGGCATGTATTGCCCCTGACATCAAGCTCGAAAACGTCATTTTCTGTCTGCTTTAGCTTCAACTCCATTTTTTATCACCTCTAACAGCTTTTCAAACTCTCTGATGAGATTTTCCCCATAAAGTCCTTCTTTCCATACCTTTGCAAGTTTCAATTCGGTAAAGCTACCTCCGTAAAGCAGATCATACCCCTGAACAACTCCACTGTCTGTTCTCACAGCCCTTCCAACCAGACCAATCTCACCCACATGATGGCAGCCACATGCATTCCTGCACCCTGAAAGGAATATGCTGGCATCATCAATGCCTTTGCTCTCGCAGTACTCAACAAGCTTTTCCAGCACATCTTTCGCATGAGGCTCCTTTGTTTTCCCGCAGAAATTTGAAGCGCATCCAATTGATGTATATCTGAGTTTGCTTTCCTTAATTTCAAAAACTCTGCCAAGATCCTTTTTCAAAGCTTCAACATCTGCAACATCGACAAACGTCACATTCTGCTCCGGAGTCAGTCTCACCTCACCGCTTCCATGTTTCTCAGCCATCTCGGCTATAAATTCAAGCTTCTCAGCAGACAAAACCCCACCAAGAACCGGGAGCGTGTAGTAGTAGAGCCCATCTATCTGAATGCCGTGTCCGTTGTGGTTCGCTGATATCGGATTCTCGATCTCAAGCCTTTCATACTCCACCCCTGTTTTTCTTTCTATCTCATCTCTCAGCCGTTCTGTACCCCATTCATTAACCAGATTCTTGAATCTTGCCTTTGCTTTGCTCTCTCTGCTTGAGAAATCCCTGTGAATGTCCACAACAGCCCTGACAAACTCAAAAGCTTCATTTTCAGGGACAAAAACACCGAGAGGTCTCGCAATTGTTGGGCCGGGAAAGCTTGCCCCTATGCTACCCCCAACAAAAGGAGCGTAACCTCTCTCACCGTTGTGCATTGTCCCGTACATTCCGAGATCGTTTATCCCAAGCCTCACGCAATCTCCACCGCATCCTGTTAGAGCTATCTTGAACTTCCTTGGGAGG
>JALUWC010000104.1 GCA_027019885.1 Geoglobus sp. | reverse complement strand
CTCAAATAAATAGAAAAATCAGAGAATGTTTCGAATCAAGAAATCCTCTTGATTGTCTTCTTAGGCTATTCAACTATACGAAGGATGGCTGGGTGGCTTTTAACATCGGAGGGGTGTTGCGTGAAGAAGGCAGGCTGGAAGAAGCCCTCAAATATTACAAAATAGCTTATGAAAGGCTACCCCTCCCCAAATACAAAGAAATGGCTAAGCAAGAAATAGAGAAAATAGAGAGAAAATTGGCTGAAAAACCCGGTTCTGAAGACACTTTATTTATTGTTTCATGCACTCGTAGAAAGATTTGGGAGGTTGAGAACGCACCAAAATACGTGCCTGCAAAAGATGCCTACATTGGTGACACTATGAGGAACTGGTTGAGATTAGACGAATCAAAAAACAATTGGTGGATAATCTTCAGCTCCAAATACGGCTTTATCGAACCGGATCATCCGATAAAGAACTACGACATCCATTTCGTACGATCTCCAGATGCAATTTCGGAGGATACTTTGCTACGTCAAATCCTTTTCCATGAGTTTGATGGCCTTAAAATAGCAGACTTTAAGAAAATTTACTTTGTTGGAACTGATGAGTATTACAGAAAACTGAGACTGGTGTTTCTGAGAGCTGGAAAGGAGTTGGAGAAGTATGAAGTTTCAAAAGAGGATTGAGAAGTTCTCTGAAATTCTTCAAAAGTTTCTCTCAACAGATATCTTTAAAGTAGCAAACCTCCGTAGGAGAGATATACCGGAAGAACAGGGGATTTACGCGATATATAGCCCAGAAAATAAGCTAGTTTATGTCGGATCTACAAGCAATCTAAGATCCAGAATCTACACAAACCATCTAAAAGGGAATGCAAGGTCCAGCACGCTGAGAAGGAAACTTGTAAAGAGGTTGAAAAGTGAGGAAGAAGTGAGTAGGTTCTTGGAATCTTGTTCAATACGGTTTCTTGCTGTTGAGATGAGTGAAAGGGAGCTTAAGTCCATTGAACATTTTTTCATTGCTATCTTGAATCCATTGCTAAACGACTGAGTTACGCTTTAGCCTCCTTGAGAATCAGGTCGTAATCCTCCTCAGGAATCTCCCTCATCGCCTTGCCCTGAATGTGCCCTGTCCACTTCTGCTTGTTTCTGATGAACTTCAGTCTCGGGATAAGAGACTTGAAATCAACAGGCTTTTCGAAGATTTTAACCGGTTTAAGCTAACTCTCAGCGGAAATACCTCATTTTTATTTCTTTCAGGTGGTTTGAAGATTTTTGAGCCATCTTTAAAAACTTCCGATGCAACTTCATAGGCTGCCATTATTCTTGGCGGGATTATCTCATCATCCTTCTTTGTGGACATGACGTAAATCAGGCATTTGTCACCAGGTTTGACTCTGGCAATAGTATTGCGATGCTTTTCCTGCACGCCCCAAACATTTTTTTGCTTTATCACATTCCAGTTCTCTTCAGTCGTTATGCAGAGCCAGTAAGCCATATACTCACCGTTTAATTCATAATCTAAAAAACTAAAATAATTTTCCGTAAACTTCTATTGGTTAGAACAATATGCTAACCTTCAATTTCTTTTTGACGATAACCTCTCCACTCTCATCAATTACCCTAAGCTCTACTTCTTCTGGGGGCTCCTCGTCTTGCTCTAACCATTTTAATCTTACAGTCACAACCTTTTCCGTCGTTATTGTTGTGGGCTCTGATCGTTTTCTGTTTATCTCAACATAAATCCTTCTTGGTTCAGCGTCTAATCTCTCGAAGACTGGTTTTAATTTAACTAATGCTATAACGGTTGTAAGGTTATCCTTAGGTGATTCAACTTCTATTCGAACTTTCTCCTTTGGAACTGAAAGCTTTAATGAAATTACAGGCACTATCGATTCTTGAAGGCTCAACCCACCGTGAACGAAAGATGGAATTTCGCCCTGAACCGCAAATACTGTCGTGCCAATTGGAAATGCTAATAGCACATCACCAAAAACTCCAGTATCTTTGGCATTTAGAATTACACAACCTTCAGGGTTTGCGCCTAAAGCGAACCTTCTCGCAACAAAATCACCCTTACAGGCGATTTTGTCCGGTTGTGATGTTAAGTAAAGGAACCCATGGTCACTTCCGATCAGAACACTCCTATAGCCAGCATCTCTTAATTTTGAAATAAACCTTGAAATCTTATCAACGATTTCAATCAGACTTTTCGGTGAGATATCCAATATATCGCCAAGTCTATCTACATCTCTAACCAGAACAGCCAGCATTTCTTTTTTAGGAATATGTGACGTCTCGAACTCAATGGCTTCAATTCCTTTTTTGTTAAGATATGCAATTCTCTCAGATTTTGTGGAGATAGGCTTATCATGAATCTTTACCTCCAATGGCGAATCCTTCTTAATTTCGATCTCCGACTCCGGAAGAAGAGCAGCCATTCCAACTTCTGTTATGCTCGGCAATACACCATAAAGCCAGCCAATTTCGGATTTTTCGACTTCTCTAACCTTCTCTACGATCATTTTTGCAAGATCGTAGCGAAGAGCATCAACAAGAATAACAGCAACGGGCTTTTCCGCTTTTTTCACATAATTCCAGAAGGATGTATGGTTCTGCATCCAACCCTCTTTTATTACAGCCTCTGCAAACTTTCTATTGACCCTATCAAGATATTGCTCATATGCAGCCATTGCTGGCCTAATCAAAGGCTTAATCAAAGCTTCAACTCCCTCTGACATATACGAAGACAACTCAAGAGCTAATTTATCGACAAGCCACCACTCCTCTACATATTTTTTGATGAACTCATCTCTGCTTCGCCCTTCAAATTTAATGGCTTTATTGCAACCTATGAAAAGTTCTGCAGCAATCTTGATTGGTTTCCAGTAATCTGTAATTCCATTCCGCTCCCAAAATGTTCCTGTTCTTTTTTCAGCAATATGTCTTATTTTATCAGCCCTTTTCCCGTAATTTTCTGGAGTTGTAGAGGACAGAAGCTCCTGAAGGATGATTTCATCCACTTCAGGGAATGTTTCCAGATTCAGTAAAGATTCGTTAAACACAAGGTGGTCACTTATCTTGATCTTTTCCCCTATTTCCTTCACTGCCTTGATATAGTATTCTTTATACCTCTCATCATTTCTCCATCTTTCGAGAACTGAGATAACTCTGTCTTTCATTTTCGGTAGAGAAGTAAAGCCTTCAGCGGGTTGCCCCCCTTTGTAAACAGCTTCACCGAAAAGTAAAGAAATCAGCAGTTTCTCCCTTATTTTCAGGAGATCTTTTTCCTCACCAATGTCTATTATCTCGTCCAATTTCTTGAGCCAGAAGGATGTTAGGTGCAGTTTTTCGAGTTTGGTGATGAATTTATCATTTTGGGACAGAAATTTTACCAAAGCCTCATCTTCGTCCCATTTAGTCAATTCGAATGCAATTGCGAGGAGGCCGTCAATTATCTGTTCTTTACTGGGTTCTTTTTTGCCAATCAATATTCCCCATTTTTTG
>JALUWC010000103.1 GCA_027019885.1 Geoglobus sp. | reverse complement strand
TCTGAATATCCTGCTCGCATCCCTGAACACCTCCGAGGCTACCTCATAGGCGGCGACTATCCTGGGCTCTACTACTGTGTCCTTCTTACGCTCCTGCTTGACGTAGATCAGGCACCTGTCTCCGGGCTTTACCCTCGCTATGGTGTTCCTGTGCCTCTCAGCCACACCCCAGATGTTCCTCTTCCTGATTACCTGCCAGTTTTCTTCGGTGGTTATGCAGAGCCAGTGGGTCATTTTAATCCCCTCACAGCTTTCCACACGTTGTTTCTCTCTATTCCAATCCAATATCTATCAAGCTCCTTTTCAGCTTTTTTATAATCAGGGTAATACTCAGACACAATCGTCCAGAATTTTCTGCCATGCCTTGGAACTTTAAGATGTGCCAGCTCATGTATAACTATGTAATCTTTCAAGTTTTCAGGGAGAGCTGAGATTACTATGTTAAAGCTCAGGTTTCCCCTTATGGAGCAGCTCGCCCATTTTGTTTTTTGCTTTCTTATGTAAACTTTACCATATTTAACACCTAACAGACGCGAGAAAAACCTCACTTTTTCCATCATATCTTTTTTCAGTTTATTCCTTATCCACGTTTCCAGCTCGTTGAGTGTTCTGGTGTATATGGTATAATTTTCTACCTTTAAATTTCCATTAAATATAACTCTATAATATTCACCATTTAAAATTAAAAACTCTCGTCTGCTGTCAAACTCCTTTGAAAGCTGCCTAATTTCCTTTATTTTTTCTTCAATCCATCCCATCTTTTTAGCCAGGAATCTACTGACATTGTAATTTGTGGGTGCTACAACTCTTACCTTCTCGTCAGGGGTTATGGTGACTCTGCAGTATTTTACATCTCTCCTCTCTATCAGGAGTTTCATTGTACAACCCTCTTTATTACCTTAATAAGATCGTCTCTAAGCTCTTTTGCACTTCTGGAATTCTCTACCAGCGGAATAAGATACAGAAGGATTTCTCTTGAAATCTCATTTACGACATCATTTTTCAGATTCCATCCAGGGAATGTTCTTTTTCTAACAATATTCATTATCTCTTTTGTGCGATTAATTAGTTCGTCGTCTTTTAGGTTGGTCTTCTTTCTCAATATCTTCAGAACTTCATAATCAGCTTTGTCAATATTCAGCGCGTTTCTTTCAACTTTCTCCTGATAAATTCCTGTAGCTATTGTTTTTAGCTCTTCATATAGCTCCTCAAGGTCTTTTTGCCTCTCTCTCCAGCTCGTTACAATCCTCTCAACCCTTTCCACTATATCCTCATCTATAACCTCACCCCTCTCAATGTAGCTTCTCACAGCAAATAGCAGATCGTGAAACTTCTTTATCTTATCACCTTTTGCAATCTTCTTTAAAAACTTCTCATCAATCTCAATAATCGGAAAGTCTGTCCTTATTTTCTCAATGTCTATTGTTCTATGAATAAACTCAAGAGATTTCTGGAGGAATTTGTCCCTTATCAGCTCAATCTCCGGATCAACCCCCTTAACTTTCCTGTTATAAGCATAGTATACCTCTGTGAGCCATGAGAACTTCTCTTTGAACTCAAGTCTTCCTTCTAATAGCAAACGGTAGAGGTTTCTTATTTCTCTGTAGAGCTTAAAGAACTCCTTTTCAGCACCCTTTTCCTCAAGCCTGAGGATAGCCAGGTTTACGCTGTCTCTGTCATATAAACCGGAGCTTGGTGGAGGTCCGGCAAGCTCTATTGCTCTATCCATCTTCTTCTCAAGTTCCTTCTTTATTTCATCAAAATTGTATGCTACTCCCACGATGTCTTTCTCGTCATAGCTTGCAAGAGCTTTTTCAAGCTCTGAGAATACGCCTATGTAGTCAATTATTAAACCGAAGGGCTTGATATTCTCTCCATCCTTTATCATCGGCCGATTTGTCCTGGCTATAGCCTGAAGTAGCCTGTGCCCTTTGAGAGGCTTGTCCAGGTACATTGTTTGCAGTACTGGGGCATCAAAACCTGTTAGAAGCATATCTGTAACAATAAGAATTTTTGGATTTTCGTATTTCTTGAATCTTTTTATGATTTCTTCTCGTATTTCTTTCATATCTCTATTCTTATACTTAGACTGCAGCTCTTTTCTGTACTCTTCTATTATTTCAGAGTCACCCTCCCCAAAGGTCATTACTATTTCACTCTGCTCCGGGGGCATCAGTTCGTCCAGGGCCCTCTTGTATTTCACACACGCTTCCCTGCTAACAGCGACCACCATAGCTTTGAATGGCCTGACTTTTGTGTAGTGAGCTGCTACATCTCTGGCGATTTTCTCTATTCTCTCGGGGCTCTCAAGTATAACTTTCATTGTGTTTAGTCTGGCTTTGAGCTCTCTTTCAACGTCTTCCCTTATTTCATCTCCAATCTCCTCAAGCTTAGACTCAAGAAAAGCCTCTAAATACTCTCTCTGAAGCTTTGCGATGTCAGGTCTTCCCTGGTAGGCTATTTTTACTGTGAAGCCATCCATTATAGAGTCAACGATAAAGTAGCGGTCAAGGTATGGCTCATCCACATAGCCAAAATTGGCGTAGGTGTCTCTGCCCTTTACTGCAAGCGGCGTGCCTGTGAAGGCAAAGAAGGCAGCCATGCTCAGAATGCTCCTCATGGTAGCAGCTAAATCGCCATACTGGCTCCTGTGCCCTTCGTCCACAAAGGCTATTACATCCCTTCTCTTGAGGATTGAGTCTCTCCTCTTTTTGAGTTCTTCCCTAAAGTTTTTAAGCTCTTCTTCTCTGAATTTTTGTATTAAAGTTACAAAGATTCCACGCTTTCCATCCGCATGGCTGAGCACCCTCTTAAGGTGGGAGATGGAGCTTACAATTTCAAAGGGCATGGAAAGGGATTTGAGTTCGCCAGCCAGTTGCTCCTGCAGGTCTATCCTGTCAAGTATAAAGAAGATTGTTGGATTGCCCAGGATTTCCCTGAGCTTATAGGCTGCCCATATCATTGTAAGCGTTTTACCGCTACCCTGCCAGTGCCATATTAATCCCCTGTTCCTGTCAGTCTCACCACAAGCATATTTTACTGCTCGCCTCACTATCTTGCTCACAGCACGGTACTGCATATACCTGGGCAGAACTTTTGTCCACTCTCCTTTATCTTCCCTGAAAAACAGGAAGTACCTCAGGATGTCAAGGAGGATTTCCCTCTTGAGATATCCCAGCTCTTCATCCCACTGGTAAGCTGGCACGTCTCTGAGCCACCGCACGTTTGGAAAGTAAACCTCCCTGTCAGCCAGAGCCACGCTGAGCTGAACGTACTTGAAGAGCTCGGGTACTTCCTCCTCATACCTCTTTATCTGAGAGTAAGCCTGCTTCCAGCTCTTTGTCATGCTTTTGCACTCTATAATAGCCAGAGGGATGCCGTTTATGTATAGCACTATGTCGGGGATGTCTCCTTTTAGTCCCTTGAAATACACCTGCCTTGAGAATATGAAATCGTTTGTGTCTATATCCTCATAGTCAATGATTTTCACCATTCT
>JALUWC010000102.1 GCA_027019885.1 Geoglobus sp. | reverse complement strand
TCAGGAATGAGAACCAGATAACCAAACTTTCCTACAGAATATTTGGTGAGAGGGCGAGAAAGAAGCTTACCGATTACTATGATCTGGGTCAGAAGCTTCAGCAGGCCTTGATAAACATCCCGCCTGATGTGTATGTCGCAACGCAGATGTTTTTCTCGCTTTTAATAGCAGTCATTGGACTGATAATTGGTGTCTTTGTTGCAATCATCATATACTTCTTCTTTGAGATCCCCAAGTTTGAAATTTATTTTCCTGAGCCGTTTCTGAGCTTCTGGCTCACCTACAGAAAGATGTTCATAAGCATAATAGCATCGCTCTTTATTGCTATAGTTTTCTATATGTTGGGGCAGCTCATCTTCAAAATATACCCCGGTTATATAGTGAGTGACAGGAAGAGCAAGATAGACAAACTCCTCCCAAATGCTGTCACGTTCATGTACTCGCTCAGTTCTGGAGGAATGCCTCTTGTGCAGATCTTCAAGTCGATATCGGCTTATGAAGATGTTTACAACGAGCTTGCAAAGGAGTTCGGCAGGATTGTGATGGAGATTGAGGCTCTCGGAGTAGATTTGAGAAGTGCTCTTACAAAGGCAATTGAGCTCACGCCTTCAAAAAATCTCTCCGATCTTTTTCAGGGGCTTATAACTATAATTGAGAGTGGAGGCGATATCACAAGCTACTTCAGAGAGAGAGCAGACTATTATCTGGAAATGGCGAAGCAGGATCAGAAAAACTTTTTGGAGTTTCTGAGCTTAATGGCAGAAAGCTACATAACCGCATTTGTTGCCGGTCCGCTTTTCCTTATAATAATCCAGACAGTTATGGCTGTGATGGGACAATCTGATACTAATTTACTTTATGCGGTTGTATATATGATTATTCCAGTTGGTGCATTCTTCTTCGCAGTTGTAATCAAATTAATCAGCCCAGTTGAAGTGGGTAAAGCTCCCCTGATAAAGGAGAAAGGCATTGTTGAAAGGGAGATTGACGAGAATGTTTTGAAGAAATGGAAGTCCTGGAAGACAAGGAAAAATCTCAATCCAAAAAGGCTCATAATTGATTATCCTGAGGTCGTTTTTGCGTTCTCCATCCCTGCTGCAGTTGTATTTGCAATGTATGGCATCATGCGTTACCCCTTCTCTCCAACAATAGACTGGTTGTTCCTTGTGGATGATCACATATTCATATCCATCGTAATCGCTCTCCTTCCGTACGCCATAGCATACCAGCTACACAGGAGAAGAGTTGGGACGGTTCTCAAGCTCACTCCTGTTTTTCTGAACAGGCTTGCCTCAATGAACGAAAGCGGAATGAGTGTGACAAGAGCGATAAAAACTCTCGCAAAAACAGACACAACCCCTCTCAGAAAGGAAATAGAGAAGATTGAGAAGGATCTGGAATGGCATGTAAGTCTGATGGACGCCCTTATCAGATTTGCAAACAGAATGAGGACCTTTGAGCTTACAAGAACAATAGTGCTTCTGGTTGAATCCCTCAGAAGCACCCCCAATGTTACCGAGGTTTTGAGAATCTCTGCAATGGATGCAAGCAACGCTGAACTGCTCAGAAGGGAGAGAATAAAGAACATGTCTATGTATGTGATGATTATCTACATCAGCTTTTTCGTGTTCATTGGAATAGTATACATTATCTCCACAACATTTCTGTCTGTTCTTGCAGAAAGCACCTCGAAAATCGCATCATCTGGTGGAGGGTTTATGGGACTTGGATCGATAAATGAAGAATTTTACAAAGGCATATTCATGCACGCCGCCATCTTTCAGGGCATATTTGCAGGGCTCGTTGCAGGTGTGATGGGAGAGGGAGACTTCTCGTCAGGAGTCAAGCACAGCCTTATAATGCTTCTCTTCGCATACCTACTGTTCACTCTTTTCATTTAACGCAATGAAAACTGCTGAGAGTATCATAACACTACCGAGAAGCTGAATATCGGTTAGCATCTCTCTGAATGCAATGTAGCCCACAGCTCCGGCTGTTACAGGCTCAAGAAGCCCAATAACAGATCCTTTTTCCACCTTGACCCTTGCCATTCCGTAGCTTAGAAGGGTGAAAGGGATCGCAGTTGGAATCAGTCCTAATCCAATAAGCAAGGGTATATCCCCTATTTCGAATCTGTAAAGTGGCAGAAGAAGCAGTGCTCCCACTGCAAGATTTGAAAAGGCAATCTGGATGGGGGCTGTAATCTTTTCCAACTCTGTTGAGCATGATGAAAACTCCGGCGTAAGCAATTCCTGAAAGAATCCCTGAAATCAGTCCCGTACTCAGCTCTTTCTCTGGCAGAAGTAGCAGGTACAGTCCGCCAATCCCGATTATGAGCTATCTTGCAAGACTAACATGATAAAAAAAGTGACATCCTCCACCGGCTTCAGCCTGTGAGTCCTGCCGTATTGAGAAGGCGTAGCCTGATGGATTTCTCTCTGCTTTTGAGCGCAATTCTTTGTGGTTTCTAATCGATGTATGGTAACACTTTTCACAATGAAGGTGGTGGGCACGCCTCGGGTCGACCCTTCCAGCAGGGAGCTACCTCTCCAGCCTTCATCCTCCCCGCACCCCTGGAAGCGCTGAGCGTCCGGGGTGAGCCTGCTCCCTTCCGGGCCTCAGCCAGTCCCCCCGGCAAATACGGCGGACATCTCCTCCGAGAAGCCCGGCCGTAACCGTCAGCCCTCCAGGACGGGGATTCCACGAAGGCTGGATGTTCACTCCCTGCCTTCCAGGCCTTCCCTCGGCTTCGGCCCCCGCATATCGGCGATTTCGGGTTACAGGGGACGCCGAACCCCCCGGCCTAGCCCACCGTAATGTAATTGATGAAGGGGTATAAAACTTTAATGAATCATTCCTTCTCCCTTACAAGATTTGCCAGAATCTTTCCTTCCTCTGTAAGGGTGAGGATGGCATCTCTCTCATCAACACATTCTCCCTTTTTCAGTATGTCTATGTGGTATCTGAGCATTTTCTCATCAATGCTCAGCACTTCCTTCAGTTCCTGAACGCTTTTTGCACTTTCAAGAAGCTGCTTCAGAATCTTCCTTCTGATGGAGTTGTTTATGGCCATTTTAAACCTTCTTCTGAATTCTTCTGCCTCTTCTGGAGATTTTGCACTTATCCAGTCTTCAAATCTCATTGAAAATCTGATTGATACCATCTGAGATTAACTTTTCCCCTCAGATTTTTGGAGAAGTCTGTTTATGTTCAAACCCGCGTGTATCACAATACAAGCGGATATTATGGGCTGAGGGAGCTTGAGCCCAAAGCCCGGAGTTCTCTGGAATTTCAATACGAACCAAGCTGGATGAGATGTTTTACAGAACATAAAGAACTGAGGAGGGATATGTTAAAAACTCTTGGCGTAAATGGTTGTAGGGTGCTCTTTGTTACTGTTGCAAGCTCTGCAGCCTTCATTTACCCTGAGATAAATCAGAAGGCAGACAGAGGGCAATCTATTTTGGAAATAATCAGGAAATCTGCAGGAATAAGTGTTGATAATCTT
>JALUWC010000101.1 GCA_027019885.1 Geoglobus sp. | reverse complement strand
CGCTTGACCCGAGCGAGTGCCATGATGGTAAGGAGAAACGTCAGAAAAGTCATTCTGATACACGGAGGATTATCCTGGATTGCTGGGGATTTTGCGGTGATGGTGTTTGTTCTTGGTTATTCTTTGAGGTAAATTTCGCTGCCGCTGTTTGTGGTAAGTGGCTGGCAACAGAAGTCCATTTCAGCTATGTTTGGATGAAATACGACAGTTTTATTAAACACCCATCAAACTCTGCAGTAATGCTGAGGTTTGCTCAGAAGTTCAGAGATCCTCTTTACAAAAACTCATTCTTCATAATGCTATCTTCAGTAATAAATGCTGGCTTTGGTTTCTTTTTCTGGATGATTGCTGCAAGGCTTTACTCTGCTGAAGATGTTGGAATTGCCACGGCTTTGTGGTCTTCTCTTGTTTTGATTATTCTGCTGTCTCGTTTGGGATTTGATTTTTCGATAATCAGGTTTTTTCCAAACGGAGATAAAAGCAGGATTTTCAGCACGAGTGTTATAACTTCGACTGCATTTGCGCTGATTTTGGGTGTTCTGTTTGTTTTTCACGACCATATTAATTACCACATGAACTATTGAGATATCGTTTTTAGACCGAAATAACCCGAGATGAGAATTGGATACAAAAATTTTTGGAGTACACTCACTGAAACAGTCTTTAGTTCATTTAAGCGTAAATCAAGATCTTTTTTGCTCAATTGCACCATAAAATCCTGTTAGAAACTGAACGATTTATATGGTCAGTTTGTGCTGGATTACTGTGAGAACAGCACTTGTTTGTGTTGAAGCAGACAGATTAATTGATAACCGAAAATTTTATAGGAATTACAAAAAAATTTGGGTTTGAACTGGCCACACATCTCTACAAATCACGTGGTAGGTGGGAAATGTGAAAGCACTTATCCTTTCGGGAGGGCATGGCACAAGGCTCCGACCTCTGACATATTCTCAGCAAAAGCAACTGATTCCGGTTGCAAATAAGCCCGTTCTGTTTTATGCCATCGAAGATGTGATAGAGGCTGGTATCAGAGATATTGGGATCATCCTTGGCCCTAACAAGGAACAGGTTATAGAGATGGTTGGATCAGTTGAGTGGGATGCTGATATCGAGTTCATTTACCAAGGAGACCCCCTTGGATTAGCGCATGCAATTCTTGTTGCTGAAGACTTTCTCGGAGATGAAAGCTTTGTGATGTACCTTGGCGACAACATTCTCAGAGATGGTATAGTTCAGCATGCTGATAAGTTCGGGGAACTAAATCCAGACTCCCTCATACTGCTTTGTGAGGTTGAAGAACCGCAACGCTTTGGCGTTGCTGACCTTGATGAGGAAGGAAGGGTTAAAAGACTAATAGAAAAGCCGAAGATTCCGCCATCCAACTACGCTTTGGCTGGAATATACTTCTTCAAGCCAGTGATAATCGAGGCGGCTAAGAACATTAAGCCGTCATGGCGTAACGAGCTTGAGATTACCGATGCGATACAGTGGCTGATTGATAACGGGTATAGGGTAGAGGCGTCAATCGTTGAGGGGTGGTGGAAGGATACTGGCAAACCAGAAGACATACTGGAAGCTAACAGGTTGATTCTTGATGACATTCAGCCAAGAAACGATGGGACTGTGGAGAATTCCAAGATCGTTGGTAGAGTTGTTGTCGAACCCGGCGCAGTTGTGAAAAACTCCATGATTAAGGGACCATGTATAATTGGCAGGGACTGTGTAATATCCAATACATATATAGGGCCTTATACATCCATTGGCAATAGCTGCGAAATCGTTGGTACGGAAATTGAGGATAGTGTTGTGATGGATGGAAGTAAAATAGTTAATGCAGGCAGGATAGTTGAGAGTTTGATAGGTAGAGGAGTTAGAATCAGGGAAAACGATTCTAAACCAAAGGGACACAAACTGGTGATTGGAGATAACTCAGAGATAATCATTTGAGAGGCTGAGTGTGATGAGGAAGAAGACATTAGATGAATTTATCCTTGAGCTGAAAAGAAGATATGGAGATAGAATATATGAAGTGATAGTCTTTGGCTCTTATGCGAGGGGTGATGCGAGTGATGAAAGCGATATAGATGTTCTGATAATAGGGGATGTTAAACTTGATGAAGTTATAGATGTTAGCTATCCTCTGCTTTTGAAAGATGGAGTATATATCGCCGATGGTGATAACAAAGAGGTACCACGAATTCTTAAAATTCGAGAATACCTCACTTATAAGGAACATCCTAAGAGAAGGTGTGAGAGTATATGCTAGAACCTGAAAAATTCGTGGAAAGAATTAAAAGAGCTATGGATGAGATACAGGGGTAATTAATTATGAAGATTTTGGTAACTGGTGGGATGGGTTTTATTGGCAGTAACTTCATCCGGTATATTTTGCAGGAGTATTCCGATCTGGAAGTGATAAATGTTGATGCTCTAAAGTATGGCTCGAATCCAAACAATCTGAAAGATTTGAACCATGAGAACTATTCGTTTGTCAGAGGAGATATTACAGATTACGTGCTAATGTCAGAGCTTATTAAGGGTGTTGATGCTGTTGTCAACTTCGCAGCAGAGAGCCATGTGGATAGAAGCATATCCGATCCATATTCATTCTTGCAGAGCAATGTTATCGGAGTGTTCACGATTCTCGAGGCTATAAGAAAGATCAGCCCCGATGCTAGGCTCGTTCACGTGTCAACAGATGAGGTTTATGGTGACATCCTGAATGGTTCGTTTAAAGAAGACGACAGGTTGAAGCCATCTTCCCCCTATTCAGCCAGCAAAGCAGCAGGCGATATGTTTGTTTTATCTTATGCAAGAACCTACGGCCTGCATGCTATGATTACGAGGTGCACGAACAATTATGGTCCATACCAGTTCCCAGAAAAGCTGATACCGAAAACGATAATCAGGGCTGCCATGGACGTGAAGATACCCGTTTACGGTACTGGTGAGAATGTCAGAGACTGGATCCACGTTCTGGATCACTGTGAAGCCGTTGATCTGGTGCTGCAAGAAGGAGAGAGGGGAGAGATATACAACATATCAAGTGGAGAGGAGAAGACGAACCTAGAAGTTGTTGAAGGGGTTCTCAATATTATGGGTAAGAAAGATGAAGATTTAATAGAGTTCGTGGAGGACAGGCCGGGGCACGATCTCAGGTATAGTCTTGATTCATCAAAGATAAGGGAAGAGCTGAGCTGGAAGCCCAAGTACAGCTTTAGAGAGGGGATAAGAGAGACAGTGAAGTGGTATCTCGAAAATGAGTGGTGGTGGAAGCCTTTGGCTGATGAGAGAGTGTTGCATCCAACTCCATGGAAGCTGGAGTGGTAGCATGAGGGTCTTTATCACCGGTGGCAGTGGGTTGCTGGGGAGCAAGGTGGCTGAGATTGCTTTAAAGATGGGATACGAGGTTTACTCTGGATACTGCCACAACGAACCTTACACCGGAGAACCTGTTAAAATTGATCTGGCTAATCCCGATAGCATAAGGGTCATAGAAAGTGTAAA
>JALUWC010000100.1 GCA_027019885.1 Geoglobus sp. | reverse complement strand
CCTTGCAACAGAGAGAACATCTTCATCAGTCATAGAATCAATCTGTTTGTCCATATCCGCAGATCTGTATATTTCCTTGATAAATTCTCTTATTTTTTCAACTGAATAATTTTCTTCGATAAACCGCTCTATTTTCTCTCCAAGCCCCTTTGCCGCCCACCCCAAATGGGCTTCAAGAATCTGTCCGACATTCATACGAGACGGCACACCAAGCGGGTTCAGCACAATATCCACGGGAGTACCGTCTTCACGGTAAGGCATATCTTCAACAGGGACTATTTTTGACAACACACCCTTGTTTCCATGGCGGCCGGCCATCTTGTCGCCTACAGAGATCTTTCTTTTTATGGCCACAGAAATCTTTACCATCTTGACCACTCCCGGCGGAAGTTCATCACCTCTTTTCAAACGATCCAGCTTTTCTTCAAACAACTTCCTTATAGATTCTTTTTTCTCATTCAGACTATAAATAAACTCTTCTATAGCACCTTCTATTTCGTAGGCGTCCTTTACTTTAATCTCACTTAGATATCCTGACGGTATTTGCCGCAACATTTCAGCTGTAAGCTTTTCCCCTTTCTCGATCAATATCTTCCCGGTACTTTCATCTTTCAGACATGCTCCACTTAAATTGCCGTCAAGTAACATTATGATCTTGTCATAAGCGCTCTCTTCAACAATCCTCGTTTCATCTTCCTGATCCTTCAGAAGTTTTACCTCAGCTTCCTCATCGATATCCCTGGCTCTTTCATCCCTCTCAACACCTCTTCTCGAGAATATTTTTGCCCCTATAACGGTGCCTTCAACTCCAGTGGGAACCCTCAGTGACGTATCTTTCACATCACCGGCCTTGTCGCCGAAAATGGCTCTAAGAAGCTTTTCTTCAGGAGTCAACTGTGTCTCAACCTTGGGGGTTATTTTACCAACCAATATATCGCCCGGCTTAACCTCCGCTCCTATCCTGATGATGCCGCTTGAATCCAGATCTTTAAGCTGCTCTTCTCCAAGGTTCGGAATATCACGGGTGATCTCCTCTTTCCCAAGCTTTGTCTCTCTGCATACACCTTCAAACTCCTCAATATGAATAGATGTATACACATCATCAACAAGCAGTTTTTCACTTAACAGGATGGAGTCTTCAAAATTGTATCCGTTCCACGGCATGAACGCCACCAGCACATTTTTTCCAAGGGCAAGTTCTCCCTCTTCCGTAGACGGACCATCGGCAATAACCTCACCCTTTTTTATAAAGTCTCCAACCTTGACAATCGGAATTTGGTTAATACAGGTGTTCTGGTTTGAACGCTGAAACTTTGTAAGGTTATAAATACTTACCGACTCCTCACTTTCAGAAATGTTCCTTACAACAATTCTCGGCGCGTCTACACTTTCAACAACTCCGTCATTTTTTGCAATTACGGTCACTCCGGAATCTTTTGCCACCACTTGCTCAAAACCTGTCCCGACGAGAGGCGCTTCCGACTTGGCAAGAGGCACCGCCTGTCTCTGCATATTGGAACCCATGAGCGCCCTGTTTGCATCATCATTTTCAAGAAAAGGTATGAGTGAAGCCGCGACACTTACCAGCTGCTTAGGAGAAACATCCATAAAGGAGATATCCTCGGGCTTCACCATTGTAAAATCTCCGCCGACCCTTGCTGACACGAGATCTTTGACAAATCGCCCATTTTCATCAATTGGAGCGCTGGCCTGCGCTATGGCGGAACCTTCCTCCTCAAGGGCCGACATATATCTCACCTCACCTGAAACAACCCCGTTATCAACTACCCTGTAAGGTGTTTCCAGAAAACCGAAGGAATTGACTCTCGCATATGTGCTTAGAGAAGCGATCAGACCGATATTCGGACCTTCCGGTGTTTCGATCGGGCAAATTCTGCCGTAATGAGTCGGATGAACATCCCTAACTTCAAAACCGGCGCGTTCCCTCGTAAGTCCACCGGGGCCCAAAGCGCTGACCCTTCTTTTATGAGTGATTTCGGAAAGAGGATTGGTTTGATCCATAAACTGGGAAAGTTGTGAACTTCCGAAAAACTCCTTGATTACGGCTGAAACAGGCTTGGCATTTACAATATCATGAGGCATGAGTGTTTCAGGCCCCTGAATGCTCATTCTCTCTTTAACGATACGTTCCATCCTGACCAGCCCTACCCTGTACTGGTTTTCAATAAGCTCGCCTACTGCCCTTACTCTTCTATTGCCCAGATGGTCGATATCATCAACAGTTCCGATTCCGTTTCTCAGGTCGATGAGGATCTTTACCGTTTCAATTATATCTTCCTTTGTTAATGTTCTGTTTTCAAGCGGCAGATTAACATTAAACTTGTGATTAAATTTAAGCCTTCCAACTTCCGAAAGATCGTAACGTTCCGGATTAAAAAACAGATTATAAAAAAGTGTTTTTGCCGAATCCATGGTTGGAGGCTCGCCCGGCCTGAGCCTTCTGTAGATTTCGATCAATGCTTCATCGGGGCCGGCCACATTATCATTCATGAGAGTATCTCTTATGTATGATCCCACAGTGAATGGGTCCATAAAAAGAAGGCCGAAAACATCTATGCCCTTCACCTTAAATTCCTCTAATTTTTCTTCCGTCAGCTCTTCATTACACTCAAGAACAACCTCACCCGTATTTTTATCAATAATATCAGTTGCGGCAATTCTTCCGATTGCATCTTCCGACTCGGCAGGAATAAATTCAACATTTGAAGCTGCCAGCTTTTTAAGCACATTTTTGGTATATTTTCTGTTCTGCTTGACAATTACCTGCCCGGTCTTCGGGTCAACTATATCTATAGTAGATCTATTCCCGGCAACAAGTTCAGGATCAAGCTTTTTCATGAGTTTTCCATCCACCACATGAATATACTCGGTTTTGTAAAACATGGACAGAAGCTCTTCCTCTGAATATCCCAGCGCCCGCAATAATATTGTGACCGGCAACTTACGTCTCCTGTCAATCTTCACATATATGAGATCTTTGGTATCAAACTCAAAGTCAATCCACGAGCCTCTGTAAGGGATAATCCTGGCTGAATAAAGAACTTTCCCGCTGGAATGAGTCTTCCCCTTATCACTGTCAAAGAACACACCGGGGGATCTGTGGAGCTGGCTAACGATTACCCTTTCGGTACCGTTGACGACAAACGTGCCTTTGTCGGTCATAAGCGGTATTTCCCCAAAATAAACTTCCTGCTCTTTAACATCCCTGATGCTTCTGCCTCCATCGCTAACGTCCCATACAACGAGACGAACTGTCACTTTCAGCGGAGAAGTATAAGTCATCACCTTCTGAAGACATTCATTTACATCATAAGAGGGCTTGCCAAGAGTGTATGAAACAAATTCAAGTGACGACGTTTCATTAAAATCATATATAGGGAAAACGCTTTTAAACGCAGCCTGCAGACCTACATCTTCTCTATCTTCCGGACTGATATCAGCCTGCAGAAACCTCTCATAGGAACTTTTTTGGATGTCTATCAGGTTCGG
>JALUWC010000099.1 GCA_027019885.1 Geoglobus sp. | reverse complement strand
TCTGACAGATTTTTCGACAGGAACAACAAATACTTTCCCATCACCAATTTTCCCTGTTCTTGCAGAGGCGATTATTGTATCTATCAGCCTCTCAACATTCTCATCCTCAGTGACAATCTCTATTTTTATCTTGTCAAGCAGATCAACTTCCATTGTTCTTCCTCTGAACTGAAGCTTTATTCCCTTCTGCTCTCCCCTTCCCTTCACCTCTGTTGCCGTCAGAGCAATGAATCCTTCTTTTTCAAGCTCCTCCAGCACTCTCTCGAATCTTTCAGGTCGTACTATCGCCATAACCATCTTCATGCTATCACCTCAGGCGTATGCCTTCTCACCATGCTGGGAGATGTCAAGTCCAACATACTCCTCTTCCTCACTCACTCTCAGTCCCATGAGCATGTCAACAGCCTTGGCAAGAATCAGGGTTATTGAAAATGCAAACACCACTGCAGAAGCTACTGCAATTATCTGAGCTATGAACTGATGAACATTGCCGTATAGAAGACCGCTGTACCCTCCTACTGCTTCATTCGCAAATATGCCTGTTGCTATGGCTCCCCACATCCCGCCAATTCCATGAACTGCCCAGGCATCAAGGCTCTCATCCCAGCCCCTTCTTATTCTGAAGAGCATCGCTGAATAGCACACCACTCCCGCAACTGCCCCTATTACTATTGAGGCAAGCGGATCGACAAAGCCAGCGGCTGGTGTTATTGCAACAAGCCCGGCTATTGCCCCGCTAACCATTCCAAGGCTGCTGGGCTTCCCGTGATACCAGCTTGCAAAGAGCCATGCAAGAGCTCCAGATGCTGCTGCTGTGTTTGTGACAATCAGAGCATTTGCCGCAAGCCCGTTAGCCTGCAATGCACTTCCAGCATTAAATCCAAACCATCCAAACCACAGCAGTGCTGCGCCAATCAGAGTCATGGGTATGTTGTGAGGCTCCATGGAATGTTCTCCATATCCAGCTCTCTTCCCAAGCAAAAACGCCAAAGCTAAAGCTGAAAATCCAGAACTTATATGTACAACAGTTCCTCCAGCGAAGTCAAGTGCTCCAAGCTCCGCTAACCATCCTCCGCCCCAGACCCAGTGGGCAAGAGGGTCATAAATCAGTGTAGTCCACAAAACACCAAACACGATGAAGGAGCTCAGTCTGATTCTCTCAGCAACTCCGCTGATAAGAATTGCAAGAGTTATGGCAGCAAATGTAAGCTGAAATGCCACAAAGGCCAGATGGGGGATTGTATTAAGCCCTTCCAAGCCTATTCCTGAAAGTCCAAGATAGTCAAATCCACCTATGAGTCCCTTTATGTCAGGACCAAAAGATAACGAGTAACCCAGCAGAACCCACTGTACGCTTACGATTGCCAGCGCGAGATATGTGAGTGATATTGTTGAAATTGCATTTTTCTTCCTGACTATTCCTCCATAAAACAGCCCAACGCCCGGTGTCATCAATAGCACAAGGGCTGTTGCCGCCAGCATCCAGGCTGTATCTCCACTATCAGCCACCATTTCTGATCACCATGCATTTCCCGATCACAGGGTTATTTAAAAGTATTTAATCAATTAGAGTAATTACTGATAATCCTTCATACTTTTTAGGAATCAAGTAAAGTAATTTTAAAAAATATATGAAAACTCTAAAAAACCTTGAGTACAGTCATACGGTAAAAATTTAATGCCCAGAGAACAATCAAATGTCGGCCAATGATGAATGATGGGCGATCTGATTCATGATGAGAGGGGAGAGGCTGAGGCTGCTCATCTTTTCCATCCAAATTCATTGCAGATCTTGAGGATGGCTGGCAATCATTTTGAATGAAAAATATCTTGGCTTCGAATAGGTGCCCATGTACGCAGACCAAGTCTGAAAGCTACTTTCAGATTTTCTTCAGATTTTCATCTCGATTCCAAACACGTATGTTCTTTTACACAGGCTCTGAAGCGTTCACCGGTGTAGTTGAGATTTCACCCTTTTCGATTTACCACCTTAGCTTTGAGTGCAACATCTGAATTCCCCACCTTCACCACAGTGATCAGCTCACCTTCACGATTACAGAACACAACCAGACTCTCGTTTTCTGCCAGAAAGCTGGAATTGTTTTCCTTCAGTTCAAATCCGGCATTTGATAATGTTCTTTTGTATTCCTCGTAAGCCGCTTCTGAATCAGCATAGCCGCAGGAGAGCTTCGTGAAAAGGATTCTTATGAACCTGTTTGGATCGTACTGAGTTTTCGAGTATCTGTAGGAAAAGACCGCTATTTCAAGAGAAGTGTCGTCATATTTCCTTACCACCAATGCCGAATAGCACCTCGGACTCAGAAAGTCCCAGCTCGAATCTCTCCAGTTCGAGTCAACTTTTCCACTTTCGTCCCGAATCTTTGAAAGCAGATGCATATATGCCTGCTGTTCTGGAGTGGGGCCTATCAGCGAGAAATCGTAGAAAAAGCTCACACTGTATGTTGAGGAAATTATAAAGAGAGCTACAGCCACTCCAAGCATCTTTCTGTTCGAATTCCTTAACACATAGGCAAGAGCTGCAGAAGCGATGGTGAGGGATATCACAATGGGAAGCCATACATCAAATCTCAAGCCGAGCACATCGAGAGCTATTGCTGTCAGAAGGAAGAGCGGTCCGGTGACGATGCCAAAGAACGCTGAGATTGAGACTTCTCGCATCATGAGAACACCTGAACTTCATCTACACCATCGTCCATATTCCAAGGGATAAGCTTTTCCATCATTGCTTGTTCCCATTGCGATGGAGTTTTCTGTTAGATCTGAAACATTCTCATAACATCTTTTCAACCCTTACAACTCTCAGTTCACCGTTGTATGGGAGTAAAACCACTCTGTAAACATTTGAATCAACTTTAAACGTCATGTGCACTGAATCTGGGTCTCTCGCTTTTTGACATGCTATGTACATAACGTACTTAACCATGCTGACATCAAAGTCCTTTCCTTTCAGCGCCTCTTTGACTCTTGAATCGTTTAAAGCTATTGCAAGAAACCTCCGCTTTTCTTTTTCGCTTACAGGCTCCTCTCTTATGGTTTTTTTTCCATGGATACATGTTATCGATTGAAATTACCGTGTTGTCAGTGAGGTCATACTTTATGGAGTAATCAGCGCAAGGAGTTTGAACAAATACCAGTATTGTGGAGTTGTTCGTAAATTTATAGCTAACTCCTTCAAATTCTTCCCCTATAACAGATTTTATTTCCTCCTTTTTCAGGATAACATTCTCGATGAATGTAATATTCACGTCTACGGGAACTGCAGGTAGTTTTTTGGATGCATTTTCGTGTGCGTGAAATTTACTTTCATTTACTGATGGAACTTTCGTTTGGGATGGAAAATACTGCGTAATTGCGACCAACGCTAAGAGAAATGAAATTAAAAAAACAGCCATAAGAGTTTTCTTGGATTTCATAATTATCGCAACCCCCTTATATTATTTCTTCTTTTACCTACCAAGCTGATTCTAACCAGGTTTCAAATTTCCAGTAGTGGT
>JALUWC010000098.1 GCA_027019885.1 Geoglobus sp. | reverse complement strand
TCAAGCTCTCAGGAAAATTTTAAAAAATTACCTGAGTCTCCTGTCCTTTGGGACAAAATTTCTTATGATTTTTCCATTTCCCTTCCCACATCCCAGATAGTAATCTTTCCACTTTAAAATTACATAGCCAGCTTCCTTCCCTCCAATGTCCTCTCCTCCAAGCCATTTCAGCATGCTTCCATAATCAATCTCCTTCAGGTTCTTTTTTATCTCATTCTTTAGCAGATAACACCCTTCTATTGAAAGTCTAAGTCCGTCTCTTTCCATCCTGCCAAAATAAACACCTGAATGATACTCTTCAATTTCAGGAAAACAGTCTTTATAGGCATAGACTCTACCTTTTCCCATCATTTTGAGCTTAAATGGAACTCTTTCAACACCAAACTGATTTTTCAAAGCTTTCAGCACATCAATCTCATCCATCTCCCTTCACCACCTTTGCAACGAAAAATCCCTCTGTGTTGTTGTCCTGAGGATGTATGCGGAGACATTTTCTGACATCACTATCATATCTTTTACCCATGAATTCTGTAAACGGTTCGTGGGATTTCAGCGGAAGATTTATCCTCTCAAGCCTTGCATCTGCATTGCTCAGAAGATAATCCACAACTTCCTCGTTTTCCTCAGGATCGAGAGTGCAGGTCGAGTAAACAAGAACACCTCCTGGCTTCAAAGCTTTGTAAGCTGCCATTATCAGCTCCTTCTGAAGTCTTGAAAGTGCCTCTACATTCCTCTGCCTCCAGAGATTCAGATATTTGTAGTTTTTTCGTATCATCCCGACATTGCTGCAGGGAGCATCAAGCAGAACTCTGTCAAACCTGTTTTTGAATCTGCTAAAAAACCTGCCGTCCTTCATTGTGATTTTAACATTCACACATCCCATTTTCTGAACATTTGATGCAAGAATGTTTATTCTGCTGTATTTCACGTCATTGGCAACTATGCAACCTGAATTTTTCATGTAAGCCGAGATCTGAGTTGTTTTAGCCCCCGGAGATGCAGCAATGTCAAGAACAAGCATTTCAGGCTCAACATCAAGAACTTTCGCTGGAATCATCGAGCTTGCTTCCTGCATGAATATAAGACCAAGAGAGAACTCAGGAGTGTTTGTTATCCCCTCACCCTCAACAAAAAATCCCTCCTCAACCCAAGGAATCCTATAGAGCTGAAATTCCTCTGAAAGTTTTTCAGCCACAATTTCTGCATCTGTTTTTAACAGATTTGCCCTGAAGCTCTGCCTGAGAGGAAGAGACATGTAGTGATAGAATTCCTGCGAACCATCAATTTCTGCATACTTTCTTAAAAAATCCCTGTTCGTTCGAAAAGTCTCATCCATCAGAACAGAAAGATGGTGTTGTGATGAAAAATGTAACGTTAAAATTATATTCCCTTGGATTAAAATTGAAACATGGGAGACAGTACATTTGTTGCTATAGGGCTGATAATTGGTCTTCTCTTCGGAATGTCCGGAATCGCAACTCTGTTCAACTTCATGAATGTTGCCATGGAAGAGACCGCCCAGCAGCTTGCCGAAATAGGAGCAGTTTCAACATTGGTACTTCTTGTAATAGCGATAATCCTGATAGTAAAAATCCGGATAATCTCCTCACTCATAGTAGGTGCCATAATAGGAGCCGTTTTGAATGTGCTACTTGAATTGAATGGAATACACATTGCCAACGATGTTTTCAGAATTATAGGAAAAAGTCTGGGATTCTGAAGGCCAAAGGCCGAGGATTTAAAAATTTTTTGAAAAATATGATGTGTGGTTCTAAAAAACCATAATCAACTCCCGTAAATCAGGGAAAATTTTAAAAAGCCAAGGATTTTGCTTAACACTGAAAAACTCAGTGAGGGATTAACCATGAGAGCTGCTACAAAAAGGTTTCTGATGATATATTTGACTTTCATAGTGATTTTCTTGGCGCTGAGAATGATAATAGTGCCGCCGTCTTTCGGAGAGCTGACCGATGACTACACGTACAGATGGTTCAGGGCAAACTCTGTAAGAGAGATAATGCAGCTTGACATGAAGTTTGCAACCAAGGAAATGTGTGAGAGGTGCCATAAAGACAAGGTCGAATTTCTGAACAGTGGAGCACACCGCACCTTGAGCTGTGAAACCTGTCACGGGCCGAGCATGAAGCATGTCCAGAATCCGGGGGATAATATGCCAAAAATTGACACCTCAAGAGCTCTGTGCAAGCTATGCCATGAGTACAACCCGACGAGACCGAAAGGCTTTCCGCAGAAATACACTGACGAGCACGGGTATGGAAGACTCTGTGTGGACTGCCACAATCCCCATTCTCCATGGGTGTTCAAGGGGGAGGTGACAGGTAATGGTTAGCAGAAGAAAGCTTTTAATGGCAATTGCAGGTCTTGCAGGTTTTGCATCTCTCAGAAAAGCTGTAAAAGCACAGGAACCCACAGAAAATTACGACTGGACAAAGCACTATTACTCCTTTGTAGTGGACACGAGAAAGTGTATTGGGTGTGGCAGGTGTGTGAGAGCATGCAAGCTTGAAAACGAGGTGCCGTTGGAACCATTTTACTTCAGAACCTGGGTCGAACGCTGGGTATGGTTAAAAAATGAAAAGGGGCCAAAAGTTGACTCGCCAAATGGCGGATTTGATGGATTCCCGCCAAAATACGATGAAAGAGTAATTTCAAAGTCTTACTTTGTTCCAAAGCTGTGTAACCACTGTGACAGGCCGCCATGCGTTCAAGTTTGCCCTGTTGGTGCAACGTACAAAACAAAGGATGGTGTAGTGCTTGTTGATGAAAAATACTGCATAGGTTGCAGATACTGCATACAGGCTTGTCCATACGGAGCAAGATACCTCTATCCAAGAGATGGCCCAAGGGTAACCAGAAGAAATACTGCTGACAAGTGCACATGGTGCTACCACAGAATAACAAGAGGGTACAAGCCTGCCTGCGTTGAAGTCTGCCCTGTTGGAGCGAGGAAATTTGGAGATCTAATGGATCCAGATGATGAGGTCAGAAAGATTATAGAAACGGAAAGAGTACAGGTTTTGAAGCCAGCTCTGGGAACCTTGCCCAAGGTATATTACCTGGGTATTGATTCAGAGGTGAGATAAAATGAGCGAAATTCTGTGGGTAGTTCTTCAGCATGTTCAGGGATACATATATCCCAATGAGGTTGAGGTTAACTGGAGTGTACTGATTGCCCTCTATCCATACATAACAGGACTTGTTGCAGGAGCTTTCATAGTGGCATCACTTGAAAGGATTTTCAAGGTTGAGGCTGTGAAGCCAACCTATAGACTTGCATTGCTCACAGCACTTGCATTCCTTCTGTGCGCACCACTACCATTGGTTGCGCATCTCGGACATCCTGAGAGGGCGCTTGAAATCATGATGACCCCACACCTCTCCTCTGCAATGGCAGGCTTTGGCTTCGTCTATGCATGGTATCTCATGGCTGTTTTACTGATTGAACTCTATTTTGATTACAGAAGGGACATAGTAATGTGGGCTCAAACGGAAAGAGGGATAAAGGGATTCATCTACAGAGTGCTCACCCTTGGAGATTATGACATAGGTGATGAGGCCACAAAATCTGACAACAAGATAGTGAACATAGTTACCATTATAGGTCTGCCATCCGCTGCTTTCCTTCATGGATATGTCGGGTTCATATTTGGCAGTGTTAAAGCAAACCACTGGTGGAGTTCTCCCCTGATGCCCATAATTTTCCTGTTTTCAGCAATGGTCTCAGGTATAGCCCTTGTACTGCTAATTTACATAGCAAGTGGTTACATCAGGGGCATTGAACTTGATAAAGACTGTACGGATACTCTGGCTAACTATCTGCTGTACTCATACCTTCTTGATCTATCTCTTGAGTTCATGGAACTTGCTCAATTGTTCTACACACAGGAAGAGGGGATAGATGCAATAAGAGTACTTATATTCGACAAGCTCTTCTGGACGTACCTCGTAATACAGGTATTCCTCGGAACGCTCGTGCCAATATTCCTGCTGATTGCCGCCAGAACAGGTATCTTCAAGTTCAATGTAAGAAAGTGGATATACATTTTCGCAACCACACTCACACTCATAGGCGTTTTTGCAATGAGATGGAATGTGGTGATCGGTGGTCAGCTCATCTCAAAGACGTATCTTGGATACACAATTTACATACTCCCACTCTTTGGACCTGAGAGCCTGACACTGAATCTTGTTATATGGATACTGCCGTTTATAATACTGGCCATACTGGTGAAACTCCTGCCACCATGGGAAGACACGCACAAATGGGAAAAGGCTGAGCTTGAATAATCCAAAAATCTTTTCTTTTTTATTCTACAGCAGTTGTGTAACGTGAAAACTTAGAGAATTGACCTAAATCGCAAAATTTTTATGAATTCCTCCAGAGGAGATAATATGAACATCAAACCAGCGTCAATCATCGCCATTCTGATAATTTCAGGGTTAATTATTGCTGCAGAGAGCTTTGCCACCTATAAATTCATAGAAGACGACCCAAGATTCTGCAAAACGTGTCATCTGATGGAACATGCATGGAACAAATGGAACCAGAGCCCGCATAAAGGTATTTCGTGCCATCAGTGTCATGTCGCAAGCGTTCAGGACAACATGAGACTCCTTGTTACTTACTTTACCTTACGACCTGTAAAGATCTCAGATAAGGTTCATGTCAACATACCCAACAAGAGATGTGAGGAGTGCCATTTCACCAAGAGTGAAAAATGGCCTTACGTTGCAGAAACTGCCGGACATAAACTTCATCTTGAAAAAGCCCGCGCAAACTGCATTGACTGTCATGGAGGTAGAATTCACAAGTTCCTGCCGGAAAAAACGGAGTGCATGAAATGTCATCCAGACAGTGGAATGAAGGTAAAACAGATGGATTTTCACTGCACCAACTGCCACAACTTCCTTGCCAATGTAAACAAGAGCGGAGAGAACATATTACCCCATCAGCAGGATTGCAGAAGGTGCCATACGAATAAAACAATAATACTGGCATTACCCGAAGGGGCTCATGCAACATCCGATTGCAGCAACTGCCACCATCCCCATGAAACTGCAGAGCCTCTCCCCTGCGAAACCTGCCACACACCCCCGCCAAAACCGATTCATGAGTACCACAAAGACAAAGCCTGTACATCATGTCATGTGCCTCACAAACAGATAGGTGTCAGGGCTATATGCGAGTCATGTCACACTGACAGAACGAACCACTATCCCTACATAAAGTGCACTCTATGCCACAAGTGAGCGAACTTCGATAGAATTAAATATCACACACCCCAACCCTTTTTTATGAAGCTTCCCGATCCAAAAGTGATTGTTCTGATGCTGGTATTTGTTGGTCTCGCCTTTGCAGGCGCTCAGATGACCGGGTTATGGCTGTGGATAATGAGTTCAGGAGCGATTCCACCCTATGAAGGTGGAGCTCATGTAATCCTGCTGCTCATAGCAATAGCTCTTGCAATAAACGGGCTGATGAAGGTGCTGACATCTCTGAACATTAAGGAGTGAGAATGCGACCGTACCTACCAACTATCTGAAATCCATTTTCAATATCACCATCAACATTCAAAAAGGCATAATTGGTTCCATAAACCCCTGTGGAGCCAACAGTAACAACCATTCCGTTCTGCTCTGCTTTCAAAACCTTGTAAGGCTGATGACCCCTTACAACAACTTTCAGACCCAGATCATCAAGAAACTTTTTTGTTGCCTTTTTTCCGAAAAAATATCCAGTGCCTCTTTCAAAATTGTAATCGCACCCTTCTTTTTCCCACGGATCGTTCCATATCATCTCCAGAAAAGCCTCATCATGCATCAATTCTCTGAGATTTATTCCTTCCTCAACAATTCTGCACCCTTTTGTGTAAATGCCACCGTGAGCGGCAAATACACTACCTCCAACCAAAGCAAACCATGGAAGATTTTCCCAGAATTTTTTCAGCTCCTCATAAACATCTTCCCAGTTGTCAAATCTTCTCAAACGATAGGGTAAATCATGAGGAAAGGCTGAGGTTGTTTCATGGTTTCCCCTGAGGAGTATGAACTCACCATCAATGTACCCTTTCAAAATTCTCTCATAAACCTCGATCTGTCTTTCTCCTCTGTCCCCGTAATCACCAAGAAAGATTGCAGGTCTGTAGGCAAGCTTCAGAATCCTCTCAAGAGATTCAATATCCCCATGGATGTCGCCGAGAATGGAATACCTGCTGTCCCATACCTCAATGTACTTCCTTTTTCTTATCTTGAGCGCATCATCAATCAACTCAATCATGATGAACTGTATGAGGAAGGATTTAACTGTTTTTCAGATGAAATATGTAAATGCAACATAGCACATGAATGTGAGAATGAGCGCATGCTTAAACCCGCCTGTTATTCTAAACTCAGTCATATTCCCTGCTATTATACCAGAGAGGAATGCAACAAGATATATGGTCCTCATGAATGCTTCTCTGATCAGCTCAACATCAAATGTCGTTTGAATGCCCATGAACTCAATATTCATCCCGCTAAAAACAACAAGAAATTTTGAGATCAGGAGATAGGTCACAAAAAGAAATACCCCAACCGACATGTACACAATTGCCATGTATGGCATCAGACTTGACCTCAACCTCTTTCTGAATGCCAGCTCTGACTCCACATACCTCGACACAGTCAGAAATGCATCCTTTATGCTGGAGTTGGTTTCCAATGCCTTAACAGCTATTGGTATTGCTTTAGCGAAAATATCGCTCTTGATCCTGTAGGTAAGCCTTTCAATTGACTTTGTTACAGGCAATCCGTATTCAGAGAATCTGCTGATCACCTGAAACTCCTTGGAAAGTACATCTGTTCCTGAGGTTGAGACTATCCTCAACCCATCGAATACTGACACCCCGGACTCGTTCAGCATGGCTATCTCGCTGAAGAATTCGGGTAGCTTTTCCTCAGCTGTTTTGATGATTCTGTGCTTCAGTTCAACAATCAGAGTGATCATCAGAAACACAGCAAAAGCAGGGATGATGTAATTGGTCTCTTTCAGAAATCCGTACCTGTAAAGAATGTAGATCCCTGCCAGAAAGTACGCTAATAGATGGACTAACAGAATGTGAAGCTTTATGTATGGTAAGGGAGTTGTGTAGGGATGAAAAAAGAACCCGGAAATTCTTCTTAAAAGTTTTCTTACTCTGGAAACCCTGTATCTCTTCACATTATTTCTAACAACAAGAACATTTGTGAGGACCGGGAGTTCTCTGAATTCCATTATTCCTGCTCTTGCGTAGGGCAGTGAGGATCTTGCAAGATATACCATGAAAATGGCAGCCAAAGGCAGAATGATGTAGATAAGCGTTGTATAGCCCTCCATAACATTTCCAGAAACAAATTTGGAGACAACAAGAACAATCAGCAGAAGCATGGGGAACATCATGAATATGGAGATATAGATCTCAAACAGTATTTCCATCAAGCCTGTAACCTCACCAAATGCAATCTCCTGTTCCTCCTCATACTCTTCAGATTTCGATTTTAGATAGGTTGAGAACTTTCCACCTCCCTGCATAACCACAATGAGGCTGTCAAGAAAGGCTGAAAGTTTTTTGCTTGGAGTTGTGTCTCTCACAAACCTTATGCTCGTGAAAATGTCATTTCTGAACACCTCAAAGTTCTTGATTATCTCTCTGAACTCAACGCTTAGCTCTCCAAACAGATGTCCGAGCTTTGATATTTCCTTCATAACCTCAACTGGATTGAGACCTCCTGTGGCCATTCCGTACATCATATTGACAGCATGTGGCAGATAGAGATCTATCTCCCCTTTCCTTCTCGAAGAGACAAAAAAAGGATAGGAAAGAATCAGGTATTTTACCAGCTTGTATGATATGTAGCCCGGGATTAACGATACGATGTAGCTGTATTTTACCGTGTAGAGTTTAACCAAACCCAGGTAATATGACAGATTTAGATTTATCTGGGGCAGATTTCTCGCGTTTGGCAGAATGAAACGGATGAATTCACTGAATGAGAATGAGAGGAGAACAGATACAAAACCCTGAAAAAAGAGCTTTATGAGTGCTGAAACAGCTATAACCGTGATGAGAAACGCAATCAATGAGTAGAATGTTGCCATTGAGGAGAGCTCGTAAACTGTGATTCTGCTCCTTGCTGAGACCAGAGCCTTTTCGATTTCCTCATATTTTTTTCTGTTTCTGACAACCTTCCTTGCGTACCTCCTTCTCATAAAAGCAGGAGCGTACGGCATTGTCAGACCTCCAGGAGTTCAAGCTCCTCAAATGCCATCTCAGGGTTGGAGTAATAAAGCGACACAAACCTGACAAAATTCCTGTATCTGAATGCATTTCTCTCCCTCAGCATTTCAAGAAATCTTGTCCTGTTATCAAGCTCCTCAAGAATCTCCGTCATGGTCATTCCTGTTGATTGTGAAATGCTTTCAAGCTTTGTGGATGATGAGCTCTCAATAAACCTGTCAGTTGGGGGATCCCACCTGTAAACCGGATTCAAGAGCAATTCCTTGGTCTCGCTTTCAATACCGAGAATTTCAAAAACCGCCTTTATCCTCCTCTTTTTTTCGGTCCTTGTAACATGCCTTCCCTGGATTGCCACAGCATCTAAGTACTGGATCAGAACCCTCGGAACATTCAAGGGCTCCTCCTCAAGCCTGTGAATGAGCTGATCCACATCACCTGCATGAAATGTGGCGTAGGATGCGTGTCCTGTTGCCATTGCCTGAAATAGAGTTTGCGCCTCTCTACCTCTGACCTCTCCAACAACTATATATTCGGGTCTCTGCCTTAAAGCTGCTCTAAGCAAATCGTACATATCGATTTCCTGACCTTCAATACTCAATCTCGTCACCTCGGGTATCCAGTTGTCGTGATAGAGCTGAATCTCTCTCGTATCCTCAATTGACACGATTTTGCTGTCAGGCGGTATGAACATCAGCAAAGCATTGAGGGTTGTTGTCTTTCCGCTTGCTGTCTCACCTATGACCATAACATTTCTCTTGTGCTCGATGAGAAGCCATAAGTATGCAAACATTCTGGCAGATACTGTGCCAAAATTCATAAGATCAATCGGAGTGAGTGGCTCTTCTCTGAACTTTCTAACGGTAAAAGTGCTCCCCCTTGTCGATATTTCACTCCCGTATGTTATCTGAATTCTGCTTCCATCTGGCAGAGTTGCATCAACTATGGGGTTTGAATAGCTCAGATGCTTGTTGGCTCGCTGGGCGAGAAGGAGAACGTAATTGTCGAGAACTTCTTTCTCAAGAACTATGTTTGTGCTCATGTTCCCATATTTCCTGTGATAGACGAAAACTGGGATGCCGTATCCATCACAGCTTATATCCTCTACATTCTCATCATACAGAACTGGCTCGACAATGCCCAGACCAAGAAAGTCCCTGATGAAGTAGTAAAGCATTTTTAGAAAGAGTTCATCCTCAGTTTTTACCGAGTAGTCATTTATGACTCTCTTCACAGCATTCATCAGCCTCTCAAAAACATCCAAACCAATGGAATAGATGAGCTTTTGCCTGACATCTTCGTAAATCGAATAGAGAAGGGTCGCTTCCTCCTCGGAAATCTGAGGTTCCACAACATAATATTGTTTTCTGAGATTCTCAATATTTTCTACAATTCTTGCTTTGGCTATTCGTTCGATGAGCCAGTACTCATCAATTACCTCCTCATTTGGATTGGTTTCAACTTTCTCCACTATGTCAACATCAAATTCTTCCATCAAGCTTCTGAGGTTGGTGTAATAAGGATTCGTCAGCATCGTTGTCATTTAATCCCGCAAAAATAAAAGAGTTTTGTTAAATGGATCAGAAGATTTTTATTGATCTCTGCAGAATGGTTAGCGTGCTCAAAGATTCGAAAGCTGTAACCCCAGTCATAGGATTCATACTCTTGCTCCAGATACTGATTATTCTCTTAGCTTTCATCCAAACCACAATAGTTCCGGATCAGCTTAAAAAAATTGAGGCAGATAATGTAAAATCTGTGAAATCGGAAATGGTGAAATTTTCAGCGCTTGCTTCAACAGGCTCAGATGCATATCTTCTCGTAAAAACGCCCGAATATCCTCACTATCTCTTCCTTCTCACCCCCGAACCTGCGGGATTTTCCATATGGACTGAACCAATGGAAGTGAATGTTTCAATGACATTAAATCTGCCAAATGGGAGTAAAATGAACATCAAAGAAACATTTCAGTCAAAGAGATTGTTTGTCAGAGTTGACAATTACTTTTACCCCGATACCACATTCGTTTACGAGAACACAGCGGTTTTCCAGAAAAATGATGGAAGGTTCGGATTGGCTGGAGATCAGAAGATGATTAAAAACGGTCTAAATCTTGTCATAATAAGGTCAAATCTCTCACAGGCATATAACTCGCCCAAAGAGTTTTCATTTAAAGCAATATCTTCAGGTGGGAGACACTATGCGGAAAACATAACAGTCGAGTTTGACAGTGTGAATCCCGATTACTGGAAGAGAGCCGGATTTTCAGTCTCAGGAAATACTGTTACAGCCAGCACTAACGGCACCGTATCAATGACAGTAATCTCCGACGTGGAGAAAAGATTGCAGCCAAAATACATGATAAAGATGAATTCCTTTGACTCGTACTCGCTCTCGGTGGGGGACTCTCAGGAACTCAGCGTACTTGTAACTGACAGATATTTGAACCCTGTTTCAGGTATAAAGATCAATGTATCAGTGAGCGGTAGCATAGGTGAAGTGACTCCATATTCAGTAGAGACTGATTCATCTGGAGTGGCAAGGATCTCCTTCAAAGCCACCTCCCCCGGAAATGGTGAGGTGACATTTTCAAGCGGAAGTTTGATCGCCAGATACAATATAACCGTTATTCAACCCCAGTCAGGCAACAGAAGTTCCTTAGTTCAGGTTAACTGGCTCAACAATAGCGGGACATGGGATGCCGGAATTGAGGGAGGCAGGAAGATTTTAGCTGTCAAGGTTACAGATTCCCAATCAACACCCATCCCAGGAATTGAAGTAAGATTCTCTGTTACAAACACATCAGTTTTGAGTTTGAATGCGACAACAGCATTAACAAATTCAGATGGGGTTGCGAGAGTGGAGGCATCTGCCTTAGCAAATGGAAGTGTCAAGGTTTATGCCTTTGCTGGGGATGGAGGGGATGTTTTAAGCATTAATGTCGTAAACCTGACTGCATCATTCTGGGCATATCCAAGCTGGGGGTATAGAATTCCGATATACATTCAGGAAAGAAGCGGTAACAACTTGCCGGGATTTCAGGTTTTAATACAGCTTGATAGCTCATTCAACTGGAGTGCTGTTAATTTAGATGGTTCAGATATCAGATTTGCAGATGTGTCAGGAAATGCAATTGATTACTGGATCGAGGAATGGAATTACGGTACATCTGCGAAGATATGGGTAAAAGTCAATCTTTCTGCAAATGAGAACAAAACAATTTACATGTATTACGGGAATCCAACTGCCAACAGTCAAAGTGATGGAAATAAAGTATTCATCTTTTTCGATGATTTTAATACAGACACAAGCTCGAACTACAAGATAATTGAGAACTGGATAACAGGTTCTCCAACTTTCATCTGGAATCCTTCGGGCAGTGAGATTACCACAGATACATCAAATGCAGACTTTTTCCTTGTAGTAAACTCGAACCTCAATCTCCCTGGAAGATTAGCCGTTGAAATAAAAGCATACACTGGAGATGATGATTCCATAGGCGCATTGCTAAGCACAACAAATGGTGAATACTATATCGCTGTGATGAGGGTTTCTGATTACGATAGCACTAATATCAGAGGGCCAGATGAAACACTGATTAAATTCAATTCAGTTCCAATCTGGTATTCTGAGGCAACATTGCTGAAGAGTTTTGGGAACATCGTCAATCCATCCTCCTGGCAGGTTGGTGGGATCGCATACGATGGTTCCAGAATGTATGGGATTTACAATCACGTGGTTGCTGGCAGTTATACAATCGGAAACATTCCAGTTAACAAAATCGGACTCAGTACACATGCTAACAACCCCAGAGCCCACTACGACTGGATACTTGTAAGGAATTTCATTGACCCCGAGCCATCAGTAACAATTGGAACCGAAAACAGAAGATAAAGATAAAAGATCACCAATGTAACATATTTACCAAAAAACAGATAGTATTATATTATCCACCCTCACCTGTCAGGTTATGACCCCTGTCATAGTTGACGGTGTTCGAACTCCTGTAGGGAGGTTTGGCGGCTCATTAAAGGATTTGAAGGCTTACGAACTTGGAGCAATTGCGATCAGAGCTCTGATGAAGAAGGCGGGAATCAAGCCGATCGCAACTGAGGATTCTTACAACTTCTATCCATCCAAGCTGCCGAAAGGTAGAATAGAGCTCGAAGGGGACTACGATTTTGAGGGCGTTGAGGTTGAAATCGAAGAGGTGGTAATGGGCAACGTTCTGCAGGCCGCACAGGGCCAGAATCCCGCGAGACAGGCAGGAATTTATTCAGGCATTCCGAAGGAGATTCCCGCATACACCCTCAACAAGGTGTGCGGGAGTGGTTTGAAGGCTGTTATAGCTGCAGCACAGTCAGTAAACGACGGAGCCAAGGCTGTCGTTGCGGGAGGAATGGAGAGCATGAGCAACACCCCCTATGCGATGAGAAAGGCGAGATGGGGCTACAGGATGAGTGTAAACGCGATTGATGAAGTCATAGATGTGATGGTCTTCGATGGCCTGTGGGAGAAGTTTTACGGCTACCACATGGGGAACACTGCCGAAAACATAGCAGAACTCTACGGCATAAGCAGGGAGAAGCAGGACGAGCTGGCTTACGAGAGCCATATGAGAGCTGTGAAAGCCATAGATGATGGGACATTCGCCCAGGAGATAGAACCGGTGGTGATAAAGACCAAGAAGGGTGAGGTTGTTGTGGACACGGACGAGCATCCCAGACGAGATACGAGTCTCGAAAAACTTGCAAAGCTTCATCCAGTGTTCAGGAAGAACGGCACCGTAACAGCCGGAAATGCGAGTGGAGTGAATGATGGGGCTGCAGCGCTGCTCCTGATGGACGAAAGCTACGCAAACGAACTTGGACTCGAACCCAGGGTCAGGATCGTCAGCTATGCATCTGCAGGCATAGATCCAGCATACATGGGTCTCGGTCCGATCCCGGCAATTCAGAAGGCAGTTAAGAAGGCGGGAATGAGCATAGATGACATAGATCTGATAGAGCTGAACGAAGCCTTCGCAGCGCAGGCTTTAGCTGTGATAAAGGAGCTGAACCTTGATCTGGAAAAGGTGAATGTCCACGGGAGCGGAATCAGTCTGGGACACCCCATAGGCGCCACGGGGGCAAGAATAACGGTCACGCTCATCCACGAGATGGAGAGGAGAAAGGCCGATTATGGACTGGCTTCGCTGTGCATAGGCGGTGGAATGGGGATTGCAGCGGTGTTCGAGAGGATTTAAACCTGTAAACCACTTTTCAATTTTAAAATATTTAAGGGCCAGATGGATCGAAGTGATCATGGTTAGTAATGATCCTACCTCGGAACTGTACAAAGAAAAATGTAATGAATTCAGATTCCTGTGCGGTGTCTAAATCGCCCTTACTAAGATGTTCGCGAAAAACAATATAAGAGCCCAAGAAAAGTTAAAAATGGTGATTCAAATGTCTGAAAGCCCCAAAGTTTTGAAACTGAAAGATATGATAAACTATCAGAAAGACTCAGTAGTCAGCAGAACCATAATAGACAAAGAAACCGGCACCGTAACGCTGTTCGCCTTCGACAAGGGACAGGGACTGAGCGAACACACCGCTCCTTACGATGCCATGGTTTACGTTATGGATGGAGAGGTGGAGATCACAATCTCGGGAAAGCCTTACCACCTGAAGGAAGAAGACATGATAGTCATGCCGGCAAACGAGCCCCACGCTTTGAAGGCTCTGAGCAAATTTAAGATGCTGCTGGTGATGGTAAGGGATTGATTGATCTTACTCTGACAGCAAATAAAAAGAATTTAGGTATTGCGCCACCTCAAAAAACGAGGAATTCAGTTCTATAGATCGCAGTAATCACTGATGGAGCTATTTTGTGGCTTAGCTTATATCCGCTTTCCACAGTGAAACATTTCTTCCCTGTACGACACCATAGCCTTCATGATCTTGTATTCTTTGAGCTTACGAATGTGATTCCCCCTGTCCACACCCTTTTCTTTGCTCAACCTTTCGATTTTCCTGCCCACCTCTTCTGACAGCCTTACCGATGTTGTTGCCATTTTCACAATTACATCCTGTTATAGAGCATACCTAAGCTTTTGGTGAGGCAGGATGCCACCTTCTTTACTACACGAAGGCTGTCAACAGCGTTACCAGACACTGTTCGAAAAATTCGAACGATCTGGTTAGCTTTATTTTTTGCCGCATTCAGTTTTAATTTAATGAATAGAAAAATAAAAACGATAAAATTATTCCAAAGATATGGTCAGAAAAGTTATATATCTGCCAAACTCAATGGAGAGTAGTGAAAAGCATGAATGCCCTGATGCCGCTTGTATCCCTAATACTGCTTTCAGTGGCGACGGAAGAATCTGTGGAGACTGAAAAAGTCACTTCAGTCCCTCCTAAACCGATTCCGGTTCAGATGTGTGATGTGGAGAATGCCTGCAAGAACGTGGTCAAGATTGTGATAGAACCAAAATACAAGCACCTCCGCCTTGTGCCTGGAGACGAAAGAGAGTTCATGGTGAAGCTGAAGAATCCGAATAACAAAGACGTTGTTGTAGAACCAAAAATTGTGAGCTTCAACAAGAACAAATTTGTGTTAAAGACTGGAAAAAGCGCTGAGGTCAAGATAGCTGTAAAAGTTCCAAAAGATGCAGAAAAAGGGCATTTTCGGAGTCATGTGTACAGATATGGAATCAAGCGGAGTGAGATAGATGATTGAGGCATTTCTCTTCTTTCTGGTGGTGATGTTTCTCATACCATCCCTTCTGCTAACTCTCTACGCTCTTGCCGTTTACAGGATTTTGAGAAGGTTCAGAGGCGTTCACAGACTCGCGATCACACTCATGACTCCGGCTCTCCTCTCGACCATCACGGCTTTGATATCCAGACTCTCCATGAAGTATGCATCCCTGTTCGGAACAGCATTCATGGCCGTCTTCGCAACTCAGGTGGCTCTTGGCATGATAGCTTCGATTACCCCATTTGAAAAGCTAACATCAGAAAGGCAGAGAACGTACATGTTCATTTCTTTCTCCGTCGTTATGGCTATCATTTTCCTTTGGGGCTTCTCTTCCGTAATGGGAACTCCTCCCCCAACAATGGATTTCATGCATTTCGTGGATTACAGAAGCGTTCTGAAGCTCGGCAGGTTTACATTCCGCTTCATCTCGTCCTTCTTGGTGTTTGCTGAATCTGCCGCTCTCTCCCTTGCCTACTTTTCCGTGTGCTACGCCGCAATAAGAATCTCTAAGAGCTGAAAAGGAGGGAAGATCGCCCTTAACAACAGTTGCG
>JALUWC010000097.1 GCA_027019885.1 Geoglobus sp. | reverse complement strand
CTCAATCCCTCCATTGACAACCTTAACTCCCGATCTTTCGAAAATACCTCTGAAACACTGATACTGCCTGAAAATGGGTTTGTGCTTCACATCAGATGCAGCAACTGCCTTTTCCTCAGAACATTCAGGTGTTGAGACAACAGCGGCAAAAACAGCCATCGGGATTAGAGAGATTTTCGAACCAGTTGTGTGTAATTTCATAACTTTTTAAAGCAAGAATAAAATATATCTTTTTTGAATTTTTGAGTGGTTTTATCCTTTCTCATCCTCTCTCAAAAAGTAAGCGCTGAAAAATAGAGTCACAGTCATAAGAACGAAGAAGAACTTAACGTCTATGAGATCTGATATCACCCCTGCACCAAGCGAGAAAATTCCACCGAAGAAGAATCCGATTCCCTGAAAAATCCCGTATGATGGGGATCTGAATTTAAAGGGAACCCTCAAAGCGACAACAGAATCGAAAAGAGGTATCGTTGCATACAGAAGAATTCCAATGCTCAAAACAGTCATGTAAAATACAAGGGGAGATGGAATGAGCACTATGGGTATCAGAGAGAGGGATGCGAGAAAAACACACCAGACTGCAACTTTTGAAGCTCCAAACCTGTCACCAGTAACCCCTCCAGCCATGTTTGCGAAAAGCCCCATAAACGGAAAAAGAGCCACAACAGCCGCAGATGCTGGCTTTGATAAACCAACAACGTTGAATGCATAGAGGGGTATGAACGACATTATTCCCCAGAAGCTCGCATCCCTGAGCAGGTAGGAAAGAATGAGGTATCTGCTTGCATGCTTTCTGAAGTAAATGAAAAACTCGCCCGCAGAGTTCTTTGATTGTTTATCGGATTGTATGAACGATGCATATATTGCTGCAACCGCAAATGTGAAGACTGCAAAGAAGAGCAGAAGTCCTCTGATGCTGTGGTATGCCAGAAAGTATGAGACTATGAGCGGTGAGAGTATCATTCCAAGACTGCTGGCAAACCCATGAATGCCGAGGTACGTGCTCATTCTGCTCTTTGGCGAGAAGTCAACCAGAATTGTTGTGCCCGGAGGATGGTATGTCCCTGAACCGATTCCAAGGAGAACCTGTGTCAGGAGGAGTGGTGTGTAGCTCTGCTGTGCTGTCAGGATCAAAAGGGAGAGAAAAGCCAGAGCCTGCCCTGAGACAACAAGCCACTTCTTTGAGTGCTTCAGACCGAGAACTCCAGAAATGAGTGTTGACGCAGAGTAGGATATAAAGAACACAGCAGCTATCAGCTCAGTTCTGGTGTAATTCAGGATGAGAGCTGCCTGAAACGCAGGAAGTATGGCTATTATCAGGTTAATTGTCATGTGGGTGTTCATGTGGGCAAGAGATGATGCAAACACAAGCCTGAATTTTGACACGTCAGAAACTCTTGTTGATCATTTTTAACGTTTCCTGAAAGGGTGTGGGGAGAAAGTGTTATAGCCATTTAGCAGAACTGATTTCGATGGTTGTCTCCAGAAATGTTGAGAGTGGAAGAGAATCAGAGGTTGACGTAGATGATGCAGTAGATTCAAGAAAACTTTATGTGGAGGAAATGGTACTCCTTCATAACAACTCCGCCGTAAATCCTGATGAGGCTGTCGGAAAGATTGAGGCTGGGGTTCTGTATGCGATTGAGGTGAGAGCGTGAAGGTTGCTGTAATCGGGGCAGGAAATCTGGGCATGGCTCTGATTAAGAATGCCATGAAAAATACCGAAATAATTGCTGTGAGGAGAAGAATAGAGAAAGCTCAGGAAATGAAAGGTGTGGAGTTTGCAAACGAGATTGAGGGAGCTTCAGAGGCAAACATTTTTCTTGTTGCCCTCAAACCACATGTTTTCAGAGGTCATCTTGAGTTAATAGGAGAGGTTGTAAAGAGCAAACCTTTGATAAGCTTTGTGGCAGGAGTAAGACTTGAGGAGATGCTGAAGCACATAGAGAACCCATTCAGGGCAATGACAAACCTTGGGATAGAGGAGAGGGGAGTTGTGGCATGCTACCCACCTGAAACTGCAGAGCATCTGAGGTTCCTTGAGGCTGACTACATCTACTGTGAAACTGAGGATGAGCTTGACGCGATGACCTCATATCTGGGAAGCTCTCCAGCTTTAATTGCAAAGCTTTTCAATGCATTTGTCATCTCCGCTCTTCATCAGGGCATCAGCTACAACCATGCTCTGAAGGCTGGTATCTCTGCATTCCAGTCTGCAGCATATCTCTACTCAAAATACGGACTTGAAAAGACGATAAGAAAGATAGCAACTCCCGGAGGGACGACTGCCGAGGGGTTGAGACAGATTGCCGGAATTGAAAAAGGGTTCATTGATGCACTGATTTCAGCAAGCAGGAGGGTTGATGAGCTTTGAATGAGCTTGAGCTTCTGAAAAAATACATCAGTGATGAAAAATTGATCAAGCACTGCATAGCCGTCTCGGCTGTTATGAGGGGAATTGCAAGGGAACTTGGAGAGGATGAGGATCTGTGGGCGGGAATTGGCCTTTTGCACGATATTGATTACGAAATTGTGGAGGAAGACATGGAGAGGCATGGGGATGTTGGGGCTGAGATTCTGGAAAAGGAAGGACATGGTGGGATAGCTGAAATAGTTAGGAGGCACAACCACATGAAATATAGCGACTATGAGGAGCCTGTTGAGATAGCTTTGCAGGCAGCAGACAGCGTTTCCGGGCTTATAATTGCGTGCGCTCTTGTCAAGGGTGGGAAGATTGAGGATGTAACACCAAAAACAGTGAAAAAGAAATTCAAGGAGAAGAGTTTTGCTGCGGGCTGTGACAGAGGAAGAATAAAGTTGATAGAACCTCTGATGCCCCTTGAAAGGCTGTATGAGATTGGGATTGAGAGCCTGAGAAGTGTGAAGAATGAACTTGGGCTGAAATGAATTACAGACTTAAGAATTCCACTTTTGACAGGTATGTTTTTATTTAGATATCTCAAACCCATGCCATCATGCTTGGAATCATTCTCGCTCTCCTCTCAGCTTTGTGCTGGGGAACCGGGGGTATCATTTTCAAGCTCGGTTTGAGGAAGGAGAGCGAACTTTCTGGAAATTTGCTGAGAAGCATTTTTGCTGTTGTTTATCTTACTCCTGCAATTCTTATAAGGGGAATTGAGCCTTTAACCTTTGAACTGATTGCCTTGCTCGTGTTTTCAACTTTCTTTGCATTCTTTCTCGGGGATCTGCTTTACTTCAGAGCTTTAAAAGAGTCCCCTGTGAGCTATGCCTTACCCCTTGCATCGACGTATCCTGTGATTGTCTCAGTTCTCGACCTCTTTGTCTATGGCTTTCCCCTAACCCTGAACGTTATTCTTGCATCAGTTTTGACGATTCTTGCAGTAATCGCAATTCCCAAGGAAACAGGGAAGTTCACGTTCAGAAGCTTCATAGCGGTGTTTGCTGCCCTATCCTGGTCGATTTCCATTGTCACTCTTGATTATCTGACCGCACATCTCTCTCCTCTTACCCTTGCATTTCTCAGGCTTGCAATCAATTCTGCAATGCTCTATGCGATAGTCAGAGATATCCCAACCAGCAGAAACA
>JALUWC010000096.1 GCA_027019885.1 Geoglobus sp. | reverse complement strand
ATGTAGGGGTCACCCAGCCCCTACATCTACAAGCTATCTTTTCCTGTTCTCTCGAATAAGCGTGTATGGGCAGGGCTTGGTAAAGGAGTAGTCCCGCGCCTCTGGCGAATCATTTAACCTTTAACTTTGCTTTTTGTGTGTTCATTGACAAGTAGATTAATTATTGGAATAATTTTATTTAAATTAATTAGCGTTATTCCATTTGTTTCTGCGTATTCTTTTGCTTCTTTTTGATATCCTAACAACTTCATGGCTATATATCCCACCCACGTAGCGAATGTCTCTTCATCGTCGTCAAGGCTTTTGATTCTCTTTTCTTGACACCATACGTGTGCTAGCTCATGGGCCATTGTGGCAACAGTTAAAGCTTCACTTAACCCGTAAAGGATATAAATCTCATAAATTTCATGATCGCCTCTGCGCGTGTATTTGAAAATTCCCAATACTTGCGAATTTCTTTCGTAAGATTTTGAGATTTTTGATAAAAATTCTCTGTCAACAATATGTATTTTTATGCCATGTTTCACCTTAAGGTCGAGCGAATTCGATAACACCTCCCTTACCCTTCTAAACAGCACTCTTGCCTTTGAAGAATCAATTACTATCTTGCCGATGCATGAATTGCATATAAATCTTCCATCGCTAAGCTCCCAATATTTAATACCTACCGGTAATCCACAGTTGAAGCATCTTTTTCTATTGTTAACACAGTTTGTGCAGTATACCGCATCTAACCCCTTGAAGCGGTAGTACGCATCGCGAATTATTCCACCACATCCAGCGCACCGTAGCACATTCCTGTGCCGGATTTTAAATATCTTTCTCTGATTTTTATAGATGCTCATTTTTTGTAACCCCAATTACCTTGTTATCTCATAATTTACCACTTCTTCGTATATTCTTCTCGCACTTTTGTCTTTCTTAAAGTGTTCTCTGATTGGTCTTATCAGAAGGTCTAGGTAATTTGAAACCGCAATTTTCAAATCCATCGGGTGAAGGCTGCCGCTTATAAAGTCCCTCTCAAGCTCTTCGTAGCTGTGGTATGTGACATCTCCACCAAATTTTTTGGGACGCTGTATTTCAATTTCGTTGAACGCCCTGAATATTATTTCTTTAGTATAATCCATTATTGGGTTTCCTTCTACAATTTTAGCTGGGCAGTATGCACGTCTTATTTTTCTATGTATCTCTTCTCTGGAATCGTGAACAAATATAGCAGTTTCTGGCTTGGACTTAGACATTTTAGAGCTGATTTGCTGGTCTATTTTCGCATTTTCGTCAAAGTTCTTGATTTTCTTAGGTCCTTCAAGTCCGAGGAGCATGTGATGACTTATTACCACTGGCTTGCCATTCACACCTTTACCTTCATAGCCAAGAGCTTCTCTTAGTCCTCTCTTCTCAGCTATTTCACGTGCTAGCATGTTTACCTTTCTCTGGTCTAAGCCGAGCTGGCAGATGTCCACACCAAGGTGAAAGATGTCGGCGCACTGCATCGAAGGATATAGTGCAAAAGCAGCTGGATTGGATTTTGAATCTGTTCTGCCAGCTATAGCAAGACTTCTGATCGTCCTAATGAGAGTATGGTTTTTGGCTATTAATATGACCTTTTTCCAGTACTCCGGGTCATCAAACAGGTCCTTGTGCCATACTATCTCAACCTTTTTCATGTCTACTCCTGCAGCCTTCCAGACTTCAATGAAGTACCTACCCGCGCTGCGTATCTTTTCTAAATCTCCTCCAAATTTGTTGTTGATCCAGGCAAAGGAGTCCGCAAGCAGTATTTTGAATTTTACGCCTGAGTCGAGCAGAGGCCTTATAAGCAGAGGTCTGTAAACACCCACCGGCAGATGGGCAATTCCGGAGGGTTCGAATCCATCATACGCCACAGGATGACTCTTCTCCTCCAGAAGCTGCATGAGCTCCGGCTCTGTTATGATCTCCTCACCTACGCTTTTGATGAGTCTAAATCTCTCTTCCACGTCCATACCTCTCACCCGAGAAAAAATTGTACAGGAAAAATTTAAGGATTTTGAAACATCTCTCGAATTTTTACCATATAGAATTTCACAGAAGCTGAAATTAAGACATAATGTTTTTCAAATAGACCAAATTTCAAAGTAATATCAAAAAATTTTATCTAATTTTGAATTAAATCACATAACATCCACAATAAGTGGTGATTAAAATGAGAGGCTATAACATCATCAAGAATTCGTACAGATATTGCAGATATGTATGCGTCTATCTCTCTGCCATCAGGCAGGCTTTATATCAGGCGCCCAGGAGGCTGCTTTCAAGGGAGGGGGAGGCGGAGTTGCTGGGGATGGCAGGACTCTGCGTGGTGGACGGTTATCTTCTCAGCATGCTGCTCTCTGGTAGCATTGAGGAGCCGTTTGCTGCGCTTATTTTTGGGATGACTGCCTTCTCGGGTGTGGGATGTATAACCATCGCTGCGACCTGCTTAAGGGGTGGCATGAAGGAAAGGATGCTGAGCGTTACAAAGGTATACGCGGTTGTGGCGGTTGGAGCTCTGCCGGTGTCGGTCTTTTATTCGCTTATGTCGGCATTCATAATTCCCGAGATGAAGTTCGTCACAGTGGCTGTGGTGGGGCTTATAGGGATGATTGTGAGCGGTGTTGAGCGCCTGAGGAGCTTTGCAATGGCGGTTAATCCAAAACGCGTGTTTGCCGCTGGATTTTCACTCTCCGTATTTGCGTCGCTGCTCGACGGCATTGACCCTGTCTTTGCACTTGATATAGAAGCCGCTGGCTGGGTGCTTCTTGCTGTAACTGTGGGATACTTAGCGACCCTTGCTGCATCTGCGGCAGGCAGGTATGTCAGCAGAGTCATTGACGAGAGGAGCTTCAGGCTTACAGCGGGGGCAACTCTCATGGCGCTCAGCATGAGCATTGCTGGTCTCCCGGTAACTCCGGAGATGGTCGGAATCCTCTTTATCTCGGGCTGCATTATGAGCTTCAGCATCGGCACCTTCAGAAGCCTCTCCGCTGCTGCTGGCTAAACTCAGCCTCTATGCAGTAGAATCCTGCCCAGTCTCCGGCAAAATGAATTTCCCTTTTTTTCTTTTCTCTTATGAAATCTCTCTGTGCCCCTGTCAGTGCCGCTGCCGGTGGTTCACCGGCAGCAATTCTTTTCAAGGTCCTGGTGATTATGTCAATGGTGGCGCCGGTGGGCACTTCTATGTGTGCAGAGATAACGGAACCTCTGCCTTCCATGGCGAGGAGGAAGGCTGAGGCGAGACCAAAGCCCTCATCTTCTGGGTCAATCCCGTGCATCCCGCTCTCGCAGAGGCTGAGCACCACCAGCCTCGCAGGTATCTTATGCCAGACAACTTCATAAGCGTGCAAACCATCTCTTGGGCGGAGCATTATCTTGGAAAAGGCAGGGACTGGATCAAAAGCGCCGTGGGCAGAGAAGTGCACCACAGAGAAGTCTTCCTCAAGCTTTTCAAGGACTTCGGCTTTGGTGATGTAGGGCAACCCATGCACCCCGTCGGGGGAGTAGGTCTCCGCTTTGGAGAAGAATGCAGAGCACCGCTTTATCTCCTTGCTCACATCCTCAGAGATGTT
>JALUWC010000095.1 GCA_027019885.1 Geoglobus sp. | reverse complement strand
GGCAAAAATAAAAGTGGTAAAGATAGAGGATGTTAGAGCAAGCAAAAGAAGAAAAATCGTTGAAAGAGCAAAGGACATACTCAGAGATCTATTTGAGGAGCCAGAAATTGAGAGCGAAAGAATAGCTGATCTTGTGAGACAGGCAATAAGAACGGAAGAGATAATCGAGTATGGAGAAGAGAGGCTTCCAGCAGGACCTGCCATTGATGGGAGTGATGCCATAATAGTCGTGGAGGGGAGGGCAGATGTTCTGAACCTTCTCAAACATGGCATAAAAAATATTATCGCCGTTGAAGGCACAAACATTCCAAAGGCAATAGTGGATCTGAGCAAAAGAAAGACTGTTACGGCATTTCTTGATGGAGATCGAGGTGGAGATCTCATCCTCAAAGAGCTTCTTCAGGTTGCAGATATTGACTATGTGGCAAGAGCACCTGAAGGGAAAGGTGTTGAGGATTTAACACAGAAAGAGATCGTTAAATCCCTGAGAAACAAGATTCCTGTGGAGCAGGTTCACGTAATCAAGCACAAAGAGGATAAGAAAGAGACAAAAGAGTTGAAAGCAGAGAAAGGGGGAGTAGCAAAGGAGAGGATTGAAAGCATCAAGGCAGAGGAGGAAAAAGAGGAAACGGTCGAAAGGGCAAACATCACAGTAATTCTCAAGAAGCACAAGGAGGAGGTTGAGGGCAACCTTAAGGCAAGATTGCTTGACAGTAACTTTGAAGTGTTAAAGGAGGTACCAGTCAGAGATCTGGTGAAACTGCTGAAGTCCAACAATGTGAAAGCCCAGGGAATCGTGTTTGATGGTGTCATAACTCAAAGAGTGGTTGATCTGGCCGCAAAGAGAAATATATCCATTCTTGTTGGGGTAAAAATTGGCAGCGTTGTGAAGGTACCTTCAAATGTCAGTATCATGACATTTGATCAGATTTAATTTTTATTTTTTCATTTTGTATTTCAGCTGCATATCTCGGTTTTCAGCCGATGCAATTTTGCATCCTGCAGCTTTTCGGAGGAATTGTTAAATATGTGGCCGAACTAATTTTCATAGGGAGAGAAAATTATGAGAAACAGGAAATTCTCAGGTTTTTTAAAAGAGGTGCTGAAAAGGTATCTGAGAGGTGAATGAGATGGAAACCCTGAAAAGTTTGGTTAAGGCATTTATGGGAGAGAGCATGGCAAGAAATCGCTACACCTTCTACGCCAAAATTGCAAAGAAAGAAGGGTATGTGTTCATTCAAAAAGTCTTCCTTGAGACAGCTGAAAATGAAAAGGAGCATGCTGAGACGCTTTTCGAGTTCATTCAAAAGCTGAGGAATGGCAATGAGAGCATTTCAGTTGAGGCAGAGGCTCCGCTTATCCTTGGCTCAACCACAGACAACTTAAGGGCTGCAATTGCAGGAGAGCATTACGAATTCACAGAGATGTATCCTGAATTTGCGGAAATTGCAGAGAAAGAAGGTTACAGGGACATAGCTGAAAGGCTGAGATCAATTGCAAACGCCGAAGAACATCATGAGAAAAGATACACAACCCTCTTGAATGCTGTTGAAAATGGAACATACTTCAGGAGAGAAAAGGAGATTGAATGGGTTTGCCTTGAGTGCGGATATGTCCATAAAGGGACTGAGCCGCCAGAAGAGTGTCCGAGTTGCGGACATGAGAAAGCATATTATGTGGCAAGAGAGTTTCTTTGCCTCTAATTTTTTACTGTTTTGGTATTAGAATTTCCAGATATCCTCTACAAGCTTTAGGTGTTTTTCTTTTTCTTTGATCAGCAATTCAAGGCATTTTGAGATGTGCTGAGTTACTTTCCTGTCTACGTTATTGTTAGCCTCAGCCTGTTTTAGATCTTCCAGCAGATAGCTGTAATAATCTCTGAGTGTTATCATCGCCTTTTTCAGGATGGTGGATCTTTCAGCATGAAACATGTCTTCGAATTGATAATGTTTGAACTCCATTGTTTCTGGATACTCTGCACCTTTTAAGGCTTTTAAACACTCCATAGCCATTGCCTTATGACACTGGCAATCTCTCATAATCTCATAAAGTATCTTTCTGGTCTCAGATTCTTCCTCAGCCACAAAAAGTCGTAGCAACATGTTGATATTTACCTCTTCAATCATAATTGCTTTTTTAAAAAGATACATAAGCACTTCCTCATTAATTGAGACAGGTGCATCGCAGCTCATATCAACCACACACCAGTACGATTATAGCACCTCACATTTTTAATCATTTTCCCCTTTTGATACCACAGGCATTGGTTCCAATCAATATCCTTGGTAAGAGTGAGATTGTAATGCTGCGGATATGCAGCAATTTCAGAAAACAAACCAGTAAATAATGGCTACGCACATCACGAGAAAGATCAGGGACAGGGAGTGATATCTCCAAACAAAGCCCTTCTCCCTCACCATTCCGTATGCTATGAGGTTGGCAAAAGAGGCAGTGATCAATCCGCTGCCACCCACATTAACCCCAGCCACTATGGCAGGATAGTTGTTGCTAACCTCTGTCATCAGCACGGCAGCGGGAACATTGTTGAATAGCTGGGATGCAAGAACTGATCCCAGAAACACATCCTTTCCGGACATGTTCAGCAGTCGACCAAAGACAGAAGCCAGAATGCGAAAGTCAATGAACATCAGAACAAAAATCAGTATCAGCATCCAGTTCGTCTTTGTAACGACATCTCTGTATGACACAGCATAGAAAATCAGGATTGGCAGGACAACCCAGCGCAATCCAAGATCGAGAGCCACCACCAGTATAATGAGCAGAACTATCGAGACCGTTCTCAGGATTTTGTTAACCTCCGGCTCCCTGTCAGTGACCACAACAGGTTTTTTCCCTACTGTCAGCAGCAGAATGGAAATCACTGCCAGCTGTATCAAAACAACCTTCACCATGACTATTGAAAACTGCAGAAAGGAAACTCCCCACAGATGCCATATCAGCAGATTCTGGGGATTCCCTATAGGTGTGAGAGTGGAGCCGGCATTTGCCGAAATAACCTCAAGGGTCGTCGCCTTCCTGATATCTATACTGCCTTTCAGGCTCATGGTAAGGGAAACTATGACCATCACCGCGGCATCATTGGTGACTACAGCTCCAAGAGCTGCCGACAGCAGACACAGCTTGAAAATGAGATCTCTTTCAGTGTTTGATGTTCTGGCTATCAGATGTGCAAGGTACGACAAATAGCCGCTCTCACTTATTCCCTTGGATACCAGAAGCAGGCCTGTTAGAGAGATAACTGCTCTCCAATCAACGTAACTAAAGAAGTGGCCTGCCTCACTCTGAAACAAAAAGCTGAAAGCTACGAGCATTACCAGAAGAGGTAAAATGATCCACACCTCGAACGAGGATTTCACCGTAGCTTCCCTCCAAAACAATGAATTTATGCTCCGGCCGGGATTTGAACCCGGGTCGCCGGCTCGAAAGGCCGGAATGATTGGCCGGGCTACACCACCGGAGCTCAGATTCTTGCCGTGTGAATCAGTTTATAATCTTTTCTCAGGTTGAAAGAGCGGAATTTGTCATTGATTTTTTAAAAATGCTTGAAACAGTATTTAAAACAGGAT
>JALUWC010000094.1 GCA_027019885.1 Geoglobus sp. | reverse complement strand
ACGATCTCAACCTCAATCCCCCTCCTTCTGAGCTCGTGGATCTGCTCGTTTACAGCGCCATATATGCTTGGATCTCCACTCTGAAGTCTAACAACAAGCTTTCCATCCCTTACGGCTTTCTCGATTATGTCGGCTATTTCTTCGAGGCTTTTCCCAAAACTGTCAACCTTCTCTCCATTGAACTCCTCAAGAAAGCTTTCCTCAACAAGTGAGCCGGGATAGATTATGAGATCTGCATTTTTGAGCAATCTGTAAGCCTTCACCGTCAGAAGCTCGGGGTCACCCGGTCCGAATCCGGCAAGATAAACCCTCATCTCCACCCCACCACCATTGTGAAGTAAGATGCCTTCTCCTCTGGCTCTCCGACAAATTCCCCTTCCATGTACATCCTTTCAACCTGAACAACACTGAAACCCCTGTTTTTGAGATCATCAGCCATTTCCAATGGCTCTGTTGCTTTTAAAATCACCTCAAATTTTTCCTCCTCGCCAAGGGCAGATCTCACCCTCATGGAGCCATCAACAAACATGCCCAGCCTTGAGAAAACAGCGGTAAAGCTTGGAACACCCGGGATCATTTCAACAACAACATCAGGATTTTTCCGCTTTACAGCCTTTACGAGATCCTGAAACGTTGAAAAGAAGGCAACATCTCCAAGGACACAGAATGCAATGTCCTCGTTCACGCATCTCTCTGCAAGCTCCCCGGAAAGGTTCTCAATCACCTCGTCAGCCCTTCCCATTGGAACCTCAACAACCCTAACATCATCCCTGAAACGCCTGACAATTCTTTCTGCCAGTCTTCCAGGCACGATAACCTGATCTGACTCTTCTATGACTCTTTTACCCTTTACTGTCAGGAGTTCAGCATCCCCCGGCCCAAGACTAACGCCCATCAGCATTACCAACCACCACAAAAACGGGATTTAAAGCTCTGAAGGCAATTCCTCCTGCAAGCTCATAGCTTCTTGATATGTTCACGGCAACGATCTCCCTGAATATCCCAAGATCTTTCATCTTCTCCACCACTTTAAAAGCAACATCCATCCTTGCACAGTTAACAGCAACTCTTCTCGCACTGCATACTTCAAGCATCCTCTGAATTCCTGAGGTTCCGCCAAAAAAGACGCAGTCAGGGTTGTTACTGAGAAGAAAATTGTATCCATCCCCTGAAACAACCTCAACATTTGTTCCTCTGAATTTATTGTGAAGTTTTGCGATTGATGTGCTGTCCTTCTCAACTGCATAGACCTTTCTGACATACTTGGAAAAAAATTCAGCAACCCTGCCACTTCCACTTCCTATGTCCGCAAACGTCCACTCTCTTTCAGGATTCAGCTTTGAGAATACTACCCCAACTACCTCATCCTTGGTGAACTTTCCATGGTTAAGATTGCTTTCCATTGAAGCAAGTGAAATTGATTTGGTATTAAAATTTGCCTCTGACCATAAGATTCTGAGTGCTACTGAGTACCCAGAAAGGGTTAACTTAAAAATGAGCGAAAGTCACACAAAGAGGTAAAAGGTTTTCACCACAGCGTTCTTGAATTTTCCCTCGTCTTCTATACTCTCAGCAATTTCTCTGAAAAACCTGCTAAGAGCAAAATCTTTTTTGGTATATGCATTTCACTACACCAAGTTGAACCCCAAGTCTCATAGTTGAAGAAACAATATAGTAGTTCTGGGTTCAAATCTTCAATATTTTCAATGATATTTTTTGCTTTTCTGATATATAGTTCTATCTTTCTGAGAATTCTTATAAACTGACCTTTGATTTCTTCGAGCTTTGTATTTTCATGAATATATAATGATTCATTATAAATAATTTCTTTAGCTTTTTACAGGTACTCATGAAGATTTTCTATCATAACTTCAAAATTGTCAATGTTATTGGAATGTGTTTCTAGACAACTGTGTATATCTTCATATCTTTCTTCTCTCCTATTATTGATTTGATCTGGCTCATATTTTGAAAGTATTTTTAACATAATAGTAGCTAAATTTACCACAGTTTCATTTTCTTTTAGAAATTTTAATTTGTCCTCCGTATATATTTTTGACCAATCTGATTTAACCATCAGAAAAACCTCCTCAAGCCTTCAACAACATCAAAATCCGCATCGTTGCTGATTATTGTTCCATCACAGTATCTCAGGGCAAGAGCGGCATGAATTGCGTCTCTTGGCAAAAGCTTATACCTCTCAGCAAGTTTCTGGGCATCTTCACAAATGGCATAATTAACATCCAGAAACTCGAGGAATGGCATTTTAAGCAGGATTTTTCCAACCTTAAGACTTTCCTCGAATCCAGCAACTTTCCCCACAACATACACAACTTCATCCCATGTCAGCACCGATGTGTATGCATTGAATTCACCATCTGACGCCTTTCTGAGGTATTCTTTTGATTTTTCGGCAATCTCTCCAGAGTAGAGGATAACATAAATGAAAACATTAGAGTCCAGATAGACGTTCTTCAATTTGACCATAGTACCATCTCTTCAACTCTCTCGCTTCAGGAGCTTCAAGCTTTTTCTTAACAATAGAAGCAAGTTCTTCCACATAATCTCTCCCGCTTTTTTCCGGTCTCATAACTATCTCATTTCCCTTGATTTCAAAAACAACCTTCTCTCCCTCTTTTAAGCTGAACTTTTCCCTGATCTCTTTTGGGATTGTGACCTGTCCCTTTTTGCCAACTGTCCTTGTTCTTACCATCAGGTATGAATTTTGATTTGAAGGTTATAAAGTTTATTCACGGCTAATGTATTTGAAACCATAGAACATCACTACTTGCTCCTTCAGTATCCTTTCCCTCAGCCTTGGCTTTATCGTGCCATGTTCAACCAAATCCACCTTTCTGCCAAGAGTTTCTTCAGACTTAAGCTTTAAAGCCACAAAATCGAGCAGACTTATGTCTTCGCCCATTTCCACCAGTATATCAATATCACTGCTTTCTTTCATCTCCCTCTTACGGCTGAGCCGAAAATGGATGGTTTTTTGACTTAAAGACTATAAAAGATTTTACACTTATTCCCTTTTTCAAATGGAGACATGCTAACAAAACTTATTAAAAAACAGGCATCCTAATCCAACCGTGCTGTTTGTTGTTGGAGTGGGGTTGAAAAAAGAACACTTGACTGATGAGGCGAAAAATGTGATTTCCAGAGCCAGAAAGGTTTACGGAAGTGCAAGAGCCATTGAAATTGCTAAAGAATGGATAAGGGGAGATAGGATCGTGATGAGGGGATTTAACGAAGAAGCATACAGGAAAATTGAAGAGGAAAGCAGGAGAAAGGATGTTGCCGTGCTTTCAACAGGCGATCCAATGGCTGCCGGACTCGGGAGATTCTTCAGAAACGCAAAAATAATTCCGGGAATATCAAGCGTTCAGGTTGCACTTGGAAAGGTGAGGGCTGATCTGTGCGATGTCTCTGTTTTCAACGCCCACAGTCAGGATCCTGAATTTTTTGAGGAAAGAAACTTGATGATCCTTGCAAAAAGAGGTGTCAGGCTGGAGTTCCCGGGAAAAAGAATGATCGTCCTTGAGAGCTTGGAGAGTGAGAACGAGAAAATTTATGAGGTGCATGATTTTTTCGAG
>JALUWC010000093.1 GCA_027019885.1 Geoglobus sp. | reverse complement strand
CGTTATCAGGAGGATAATAAGGGAATGGAGAGAAAAAAGTTCCTGATAGTGGGAAGCAACGTCAGGAATGTTGCAGAGTCTGCAAGAAAGGCAGGCTTTGAGGTTTACTGCCTGACAAAGCATGCTGATGCTGATCTGCACATCTATGCAGAGAGGGTTTTCAGAATTGAGGATGAAAGTGCAAAGGCTGTTAAAAGACAGAGCATGGAGATAGCAGAAAAATTCAATGCAGAGATAATATGCCACTCAGGTTACGAGGACATCCTTGACAGAAACGTTGAGAGAGTCACAAACAAGAGAAGATTCTACAGGGAGCTTGGGAGAGCTGGAGTGGATTTCCCCGAGATTCTGTCAGATGGGGAGCGTGGGATTCTTAAGCCAGAGAGAGGAGGGGGAGGGGAGGACATAAGATTCTCTGACAGGACAGAGAAGGGATACATCCTGCAGAGATACATAGCTGGAACCCCATGCTCGGTCTCTGTTCTCAGCTCCGGGAAAGAGGCAAGAGCCATATCAGTCAACATGATGCTTGTTGGATTGAGGGATTTCAACGCATCTGGTTTCAGATACTGCGGCAACATCACCCCATATCTAACAGAATGGAAAAAAGAGCTAAGATCAATCGCAGAAGAGCTTGCAGTTTACTTTGAACTGAGAGGAAATGTTGGGGTTGACTTCATGCTTGCTGAAAAACCCTATGTTCTTGAGATAAATCCGAGATTTCAGGGAAGCCTTGACTCAGTTGAGTGGTCACACGACATGAACCTTTTCAAAGCTCACCTCAATGCATTAAACGGGAAATTCGACACCCCGAAGCCAAAAAGGTTTGCTGGAAAAGCTGTAATTTTTGCATGGAGGGATATTTTGATAAAGCATTCTCCTGTAGGAAACCCATTCTTTGCAGATATACCCGTGAAAGGAGTCAGATACAGGAAAGATGATCCCCTCGTCAGCGTTCTGTCGAGCGGTACCAGCCAGAAAGAGGTGTTAAAAAAGCTCAAGGAGAGAAAGAGAATGTATGAGGTGATAGCCTGCAGCTGATATTTTCCTCGATGTTCTTCTACGAGTACACACTTGAGAGGATTGCTGAGGCGTGTGAGGAGTCTGGATATGATGGGATAGAGTTCTGGATTGAAACACCTCACTACTGGATAGACAGAGATTTAAAAAGGCTCAAACCTCTGAAAAAATGGACAAAATCAGTGCACTGTGCCGTTCTCGATCTCAACCCATGCAGTGTCAATGAAATGATTCAGGAAATTACACTGAAAACAAATCTGCACGGCATAAATGTTGCAAAGATAGTGAACAGACCTTTCACCGTTCATGCAGGAAAAAGGAGTGCAGTGAGGGAGCCTGTTGAAGAAGATTACATAGCAAACCGCAGATACTTCAGGATTCTGTCCGAGTTCGGAAAGCTCAAGGGAGTTGAGCTTCTCCTTGAGAACAGTGAACCAAAAATAAACTACCTCTACAAGAGCTTTGATGAGGTTACTGAGTGCGCAGAGAAATTCGACTTTGGAATCACATTTGACATACACCACGCCCTGAAAAATGGAGATGCTGAGAGATACACAGAATCCCTTCACCTGATCAAGAATATACATGTCAGCGGATTTGACAGTAAAGGAAGACACGTTGGAGCGAGATTTAATGATGATGTCAGGAGAATCCTCGAAATGTTCAGAGAGGCAGGATATGACAGACTTATCACAGTGGAGCTTGATGATCTCGGATACGGAATTATGAGCTTCGAAGATAAAATTGAAGAGCTGAAAAGAGAGAGGGAGTTTCTGGAGGAAATGTTCAGGGCTTAGATCTCTCAAAACGGGCCACAACCTGTCACTGCCAGAAGCTCTTTTGAATGGGAGCCCGGGGCATCCCTGCATTCCCATCCCGCCTTAAAAAACAGGTGCATTCTCTGCACATCATCTGAAGTACCTCAGATCCTCGTCTCCCTTGAACTGAACCATCTGTGCCTCCTGCATCTCTTTTATCTGGGAGATGAGCTTTTCCATTTCCTTGGCTCTCTCCTCAAGATCCTCCTTGCTTATCTCAAGGTTCAGAAGCTTTAACAGCACATCGAGCACAGCCTTTGCGCTCTTGGGATCAACCATATAGCCCGAGGTCGTTCCCATGAGACATGCAGAGGGTATTCCCTCAAGCCCTGCAAGACCTATTATGAGGCCAGCAGCTCCGATTATGCCTCCAGCCGGCTCTCCATTCTCAAATTTGACTCCATATTTCCTGAGCTCATCGACAAGATTTGCATCATTGACAGCTCCTATGACGTAAGGCTCCTCTATCAGCTTCCCAACACCGTAACCTCCGAGAGTGAAAATTTTGCTAACCCCGAACTCCTTTGCAATCTTCAGGTAGGCATTTGCAAGCTCAAAATGGCCTTCGTTGCTTATGCTCTGGAAATCACCAACAAGTATGAGCAGATCTGGTGTGGAGCTATCAGATTTGTAGGCGTAAATTTCATTTTTTGGCAGTTTCACAACTCCATTTTCATCAACCATCACCTGAGGGGGAAAGTGATGAGAGTATAGCTCAACAACCTTTTCAACCTCCAGAACCTTGACAAGGTGATCCGCAACGAGCTTCCCAACATGACCTATTCCCGGCAACCCCTCAATCATGACTGGACTCTTCAGCCCTGCCTCTTCAGGGGTTTTTATGTATCTAACGTCCACTTTCTCAATCATTCTTACACCTCCTTATCCAGAATCCCTTCTGCCTTCTCAGAATCCTTCTGTACTTCCCGTAAGGATCTTCAGGCGAGAATTTTGGAGGGATTGGCATAAATGTATCCCCACCGCATACCGGACACTTTTCTTTAAGAGTGTATCTGCCGCACCTGCAGCACCTTCTGAATCTCGTCTTCATTTCAGACTGCCTCTCTTATGAAGTTCGCTTCGCCTCCAAGCTTTTTCATCACTTTTGCAACATCATTCACAACCTTCTTCAATACATTTTCAGCAGTCTTGTAATCTTCACTCTCAACAACTATCCTGTACTTTGGCGCCCCCACATACTCAACCTCAACCTTCACATCATTCTCCGAGTATTTTTCAACAACCCTGAGGGTTTTCTTTATCCTCTCAACACCATCTCCGGCAAAGGATTTGAGCTCGAAAAATCCTCTCACCTTCACTCTTGTCGGCTTTATGTGTTCCCTCGCAAGTTCTGCCATAGCCCTTGCAAGTTCCTCTCCCGTGATTTTTGCAATAACCTCATATCCCTCGTATGCTATCTCCTCAAAAACACCGTAGATTGTGTCGTACTTCTTTATGAGCTTCTTTCCGATTTTCTCAAGATCTTCGAGGCTCACACCAGCATTCTCGCCTGCAATTTCAAGCCACTTGAATGCCCTCTGCTCGCTCTTCCACTCCTGAAGTTTTTCTCTCCTCTGTCTCTCATTGACATCCTTTATGCTCAGATCAATGTGGCCTCTCTTCGGATTGATATCAAGGACCTTGCACACAACCTTCTGCCCCTTTTTAACATGATCCCTTATGTCCTTTATCCATCCCGGTGCGACCTCACTTATATGCACAAGCCCCTCTTTGCCCTCATACTCATCAAGAGTTACAAAAGCTCCAAAGTCCATAACCCTCTTG
>JALUWC010000092.1 GCA_027019885.1 Geoglobus sp. | reverse complement strand
TATCTCAGGTTCCCTTATTTCAAGCCTTACATGATCGCCCTCTTCCCTGTACTTCACAAGATACCCTCTATCATGGAGCATCTTTATGAGGGGTTCAGGTTTTGTTTCAATCACAACATCAATCTCACCATGCTCATCAAGCTTTTCAAAAATGAGCGGGAATCTCTTATCCCTTTCCATACCTCTAACATCAATAACCTCTACCACTCAAATCACCTCAGGTATTTCTTCATACAGAAACTATGTCGGAGGTGTGATAAGTCAATACTCCCTAAGTATTTAGGTCTGCAAAATTGATATTCTGATTCAAAACACCAAAAACGACACACATCACAGGGTCTTCAAAGAACAGATCACCCGAGTAAACAAGTGCCCTGTACCTGCATCCACCCCTGCACTCCTCTTTATAATCGCAGTTGCATTTCAGCATGTCAACCTTCCAGATGAATTTCTCTTTCATCTTTCCCCAGCATTTTTCAAGGCCATCGCCTACATTTCCAACACTCTCCTCAAAGAACCCGCACTTCACAACTGATCCATCCGGGTTTACCTCGCAGTAATGGGCTCCACATGCATAGCCGGGTATGCTCTCATGACCCATATCTCCAAATCCATAGCTGGAGAGAATTCTTCTCACTTCATCCCACTCTGGAAGAAGCTCTTTTTCGCATGTCGGAACATCAATGCTCCACCTGATAACATTAAGATTCTCAACAATGTCCTTCATTTCCTCGAACTCATCTACACTGTACTTTGTCACCATCGTTGAAATGCTGACATCAATACTGCCGGAAAGCATCTCTATCTTCTCCACAACCTTTCTCCAGCTTGCCTTTCTCAGCTTTTCATGCCCCTCAAGCCCGTCAAGGCTGATCTGAACCTCATCAACAAGCTTTGAAAGAGCCGGAACATCTTTCTCTCTTATGAGATAACCATTCGTCAGCAGAACAATTCTGAAGGGATATTTTCTCGCATACTCAAGGAATCTGAAAATTTCAGGGTGGAGAAGAGGATCTCCTCCTGAAACGATCAGCTTCAGTCCGCCCATTCTGTAAAAGTCATCAACAGCACCTCTGAATGTCTCAAAGCTCATGAACTGATTTTTCTGAGAAACATAGCAGTGCTCGCAGCGGAGATTGCATTTATTTGTTAGCGTTAAAAGCAAATATCTGAGTGATGGCTCATCCTGACGAGCAACTTCATTCACCTTCCTCTCAGATCCGAGCTCAACAATGTTCTCTGAAAGCAAATATTCAAGGATCTGATCGTCTATCTCCTTCGAACTTCCATCACAGCTCAATAAAAAATTAAAAGCCTCAAAATCGAGCTCAAAGAGCTCATCCTTTTTTGCGTGATATGCAAAGTGGTTATCTCCGAATTTCCTGAGCAATATTCTGTCTGCAAGCCTTAGATACTGCAAGCTCAACCTCCTCTGGACTCAACCTTCCATTCTCGATGAAATAAACAAGAACCTTGTATGCTGCACACTCAAGGTCATCTCCCGGTTTATAGAAATCACATGAAGAGCATATCAGTATTCTATACCTGTTCATGGTATCAACATGAGACGCTGCACTTGCAGATTCCGATCTTTCTTCTTTCAACTTTTCTCACCTTCATCTTGCTCACCGCTACATAGTTATAGCTCCAAATATATAAAATTTCTTTATTATTGAGTTCCGGAATTGTGTTAATTGATAACAAAAAATAGCTGATGTTTAGCACTCATATCACAAGGCCCGTGTCGAAAAGCATCGAGATGTCAAGCTCAAAACCAGCAACAGGCATCGTTATTTCAAATCTCTCAAGCACCTCAGGGCTTATCTCACCGAATACCCCGGCCTTCTTCCCATCAACAAAGATATCTACACCTCTGCCTCTGATGAAAAGGTTGTCATCTGACCTTCTCGCCTCCCACTCCAGATCAAACTCCAGCATCAGAGCCTGAACGTAGCTCCTTATCTCTGCAAAATTGGCTCTTGCATGGGTTATGCATGCTCCAAGCCTGAGCCTGTTTTTTGCACTTACAACAACATCTCCAACCTCAAATATCATCTGGGGCATCGCCTCATGCCTGTTGTATTTCAGCAGTTCTATGAGCTTTGGAAGAATGTCCGTTCTGACTATCGTGTGCTCCTCAGTGAGAGGATGCATGAGAGGTACAAAATCCTCCCACTCTCTTCCCTCTCTGTTCATATAATTGTACATCACCCTTTCATTTGTCAGGGTGAAGGTTATAACCTCTGTAAAACCGAGACCGATCATTATCTCCTTGATCATGTCTCTGAGATAGTTCCACTCATGTTCTCTGCCTGTTCCCGGAGTTGGAGGATATTTTGCCTGAATCCTGTCATAGCCAAATCCAATTGCTATGTCCTCGATAACATCCCAGGGGTGCATTATGTCCGCCCTGTATGGCGGAACAAGAACCTCTATTTCATTCTTCCTGAACTCAAAGCCGTATCTCATTCTTCCCAAGGCCAGCTTTATCTCGTCATCGCTAAGCCTGAATCCGAGAAGGGAGTAAATCTCATCCTTTTGAACAATAACGCTTTCAGGAGACATGTCAGGGGTGATCTCAGTTTTCTCAGGATATGCAACCTCAATGCTCTCGACAACTCCACCTCTATCGGCAAACATTGCTGCAAGTATCCTCAGAGCTCTGTCAACGTTTTCATCGAAACCCGTCACATCTATGAAAAGACCGGAAGTCCCCTCCTTAACCCTCGTTTTTTCGGCATTTATGACAGGCGGGAATGAGATCGCCTCATCTCTTGCATCTATGATCATGGGGTAGATGTCTGAACCTTCAAGAATGAATCTGTACTCAACTCCCTTTGGATGCCTCTCAAGGATCTCCTTAACGCTCATCTCCTCCCTGAAATCAAGCGGAACGAAGGAGAAATCATCCTTAACGGCGGTGTACTTCAGAGGGAAATGTACCCTTTCAAGATCGTGAATTCCAATTGCCATCTTTCTCCTGTTCCTGCCAATAGTCCAGTGCAAGTCCTCCTGAATCTGTATGATCGATCTCAGAATGTCCTCATCAACATTTATGTTCCTGACAACACACCCGACTATTCTGGGCCTGACTCTCTTCACACTTTCATCGACATAAATCTTCCAGTTTCCGGCATCAACAGAATAGTGAGGATAGCCAAACTCAATATCTAAAAACCCCTTTAACGCTCTGGCAACGCCCTCAACACTGTAAAGATCGGGACGATTCGGGAAGAACTCCACATCAATCCTGTCCTCAAAAACTCTTTCAATATCACACCCAAGCATTGGAAGTCTTTCCAGAATTTTTTTTCTATCGGTTTCTACCATTTCTTCAAGCTCATCCCAGTAGAGAGTGACAACCGGCATTGGATGAGAAAAGGAGATGCTGAATATAAAGTTTAACAAATCCGGTGCATTCAGTTCACTACTCACCAATACCGCTAAACAAAAAGGTTATATTTCAGGGTGAAAACTCCAGTTTCAATGTTTTACACCGAGGACAGAATCAGGAACTGGATAGAGAGGATCAGGGAAGAGGAGGTTAACATAGACAGCGGGAAAGGGCTTGAGATATTTGACAAAATGCTCGATGACTACATAATAGCGTGCCTGAACCTGCTGAAGAG
>JALUWC010000091.1 GCA_027019885.1 Geoglobus sp. | reverse complement strand
CGACACAGATACTGCAACCCTTGTCATCACCCAGAACACATCAACAAACCCTGATCTCTACATAAGAAAGTTCGTAATCCCACCTCAAGTTTCCCCAGGTGAGCCCTTTGAGATACACGTTTACCTGCAGGGAAAGGGCTTCATAACTGAAGGCAGGGAAACAACTCTTTCTGTTGTTAATGTAATTGACACATCTGGAAGTATGGATGGAGAAACAATATACAACTCATTTACGGGATATATAACACCAACAGTATGGAGAATTCCGATTGACGTGAATTCCTCATTCCTCGGAAAATCAATAGAGATAGATGTTTACACAAATAACTCATCAAGCCTCTCACCATGGTGGGACGGTCTTGATAAGGATGATGCTTTCCTGGTTAAGGTAGAGCAACCAGATGGAGATGTGTGGTATGCAAATGGTGAGCTTGGATCGCTGGATGGAAAATACTTCTATGATTCCTATGTTAGCTCAAGTGAAATCGGGACGTGGAATGTCAGTGTGATTGTTGCTGTGCCGGAAAATCAGGTTCCTGTTAAACTGGATGTTTACAGATACAACTGGTGGTCTTCTGATCTCGTTTACTCAACCTCCACAACATATACAGCCAATTACAGCACCGAAACAATCTCTCTCCCTAAGAACTACACACAGAACGACCAGTACGAATACCTGAATGTGAAGCTCAACTCACCTTACTACTCTGATTTTCAAGCATGGACATCATATTCTTCCACCATAGATTACTGTTACGATTACTGGGGTTACCCAACCTACTGCTCCATATCCCCGGCTCCGGCAACAAACTACACATATTATGTTGTTCCATACGCATTTGACTCTTCACTTTACGAAGGAGAGGCAAGCATTCAGAAGCTCGACTCGGCAAGAATTGCCGCTATAACATTTGACAGATCTCTTGAAAGCAGCGACTTTGTGGGGCTTGTGAACTATTCCTATTACGCTGTCAACCATTCTGTAAATACTTCTCCCTATCTTACATATCTCACAACAAACAAAACGGCTGTTGATGAGGAAATAAAAGACTTGAGTCCATATGGGCCCACAAACATCTATCACGCCCTGAATCAGTCCAAGGAGATACTGCTTGAAAACACATCGATAATTTCGGGAACAAAACCACTGATAATTCTGATGAGTGATGGAGAGCCTACATGGGGGAGTTATTCTTGGGATCCATCTAACCCATACACTGATCCGATATGTGATGGATCATCTTATTGCTCAAGTGGTGCGAGCAGAGCAATAAATGAGGCAAACGACATAAAGAACACGACAATTGGTGATGAGAATATAACCATCTGCACAATTGCCTTTGGCTATGATGCAAATACAACCTTCCTGCAGAAAATTGCGAGCTCAAAACCGGACGGAAGCAAGTGTTCATATAATGCCACCAACTATCAGGATCTCATCAATGCCTATAACGACATCACAAAAACATTCAAGCTTGCAGCAAAGAATGTAACCATAACTGATGTTGTCCCGGATGATCTGCAGATCATAGGTACACCCACTCTCACCGTCAAAGGAAATGCAAGTGCGGGAACACCGGTGGTTTACCAGCTCTCAAATGGCACAGCTGTTCAGGCAAATCTGTCGGAGGTTTACATAAGTGATGAGATCGAGCTTGTTTTTCAGGCTGTGGCTTACAAACCAGGGGAATACAGCCTTGACATCAGTCCACTGAGCAATGTCACATATGAGCCGTATCCATTCACCGGAGGCACCACGATTAAAGTGCTCAGAGAACTTCCGGGCAGGGTATCCACAGTTGAAAATGCCGTGGTGGAGATAAAATGAGCTCGGAAGTGGTTGGAGAGATAATAATACTATTCATAGTTTCTTTTACAGTTGGAATGCTGTTTGTTTACTCCCAGCCTGCTCTCTTCAAAGGCAAGGACTCATTGCTTGAAAAAGATGCATACTTCGCAGCCCTTGATTTGAATGAGAAGATAAACCAGGTGAGGTTTGGGATGGAACCAAATGCTGTTATTAGAGTACATCTCACAGATTACTCGGTTACCTTCAGGAATGAACCTGTAATAATCATAAACGGCACAGCTTACAACGTTTCATCGATTGTGTTTAGCGGGAAAAACTGGGAGATGGCAGTTGAAAATGGTGCTGTAATTGGCAGCTGGCACGGGGATACCAAACTGCTTCAGGCTCCACCAGTATACTTCAACGGTAAAACGCTGACAATGCCGGTTATTTCCTTCAACGGAACGGTTTCTGGAGGTGGTAGTGGGTATATCACTCTGATGACATCTCTGGAGAATGTAAGCCTGATCAAAACAGGTCCTGCTGAGATAAAAATCAGGAGCACTCATTACATGGTCTGGAGAGACTTCTTCAAGAATCTCGGTTTAAATCCAGTGGTGAGTGGAAATGAGGTTAAAGTCACCGTTGAGGACTCATACATAATTCTTTACAGGGTGGGTATTGAATGAACTCGAATGGAGTTTCTGAGGTGCTCGGATACATTTTAATCATGGCCATAGTGATAACAGCGATATCCATGGTTTTCCTGAAAACGAATACCATGGTGGAGGATACAAGCAAAATGTTCATCTCAGAAGGCCTGAGACAGAGCTTCAAGAGAATACTCAACGTCATAGCAATCTCAACCTACGGAGGTGCACCACTGCAGAGCATTCAGGTAGAATTGCAGGGTGGGTCTTTCTGGATATCGAATGATACAAAGGTCAAGATACAGGTAGGTAGCATCAACATAACAAAATATACAGACTCTCTGAACTACAGATACAGGGATTTAAGGATCTCACTTGAAAATGGGGCCGTCTGGGAGGACTACTATGGATATAAAAAAGCTGTTGAGGAACCGAGAATATTCATCCAGACAACTTTTGCAAAAAGCTCATCATATGCTACAAAGGTTGTTGCGGTGATTGTCATAAACAGACTTGTGGGCAATGTATCGGTCAGCGGACAGGGGCCTGTGAAGCTGATCTTCAACACAACTTCTGTCAATGTCACAACTCAGGATGTCTCCGCCGTTATGAACATGAGTATCACATCACCCTACGCAAAGCTCTGGTATGATTTCTTTAGCTCTTTACCTGGAGATGCAAATTTGAATAACACAACAAACACAGCAACTCTCAGTGTTTACATTGACAGAATAGTCTTAACGGAATACACGACAGAGGTCAGTGCTGAAACTTGACTCATATCCTCATTTTTCTCACATCCACCATCGAGTTTCTTCCTGCATGAATGTTCAGCTTTCCTGCGTATTCATTGACATAAGCGTTCAGCACTATCACCTCATCACCGGGAGCGATCACATCTGCGTACTCCATCTTGTCATCCCATAGAATCAGGGGAACAAAGCTTTCTCCATCGGTGATAATAAAGACCGCCATCTTTTTTCCATTTTTCGTCTCTCTAACTCCATCAATTCCTGCCACAAAACCTCTAACAGAGATTCCACTTCCCTTTTCAATTTCAGATACCGTTTTTATTTCAGATTCAACAATCTCAAAGGAGATGCAATCTGCAGAGCTTACATGATAGGCTCTTTCACTCTTCCTTGCCTGAATTTCAACCTTCATTCCGGGATATATATCCGCTTTGCCAACTTCGTAT
>JALUWC010000090.1 GCA_027019885.1 Geoglobus sp. | reverse complement strand
GTGATATAATGTCCGTAACAAAAGCAGTCATTCCTGCAGCAGGTATGGGGACAAGATTACTGCCCGCCACAAAGGCTCAGCCAAAAGAAATGTTGCCTGTTGTTGATAAACCCGTTTTGCATTATGTGGTAGAAGAGGCTGTGGAATCAGGGATAGAGGAGATTTTGATAATAACAGGTAGGGGTAAGAGAGCCATAGTTGATTATTTCGATGCCTATCCCGAGCTTGAGAGTCATTTGCTGAAAAATGAAAAACATGAACTGCTTGAGGAATTGCACAGAATTTCTGAGCTGGCTAATATCTATTATGTCAGGCAAAGGAACCCCATTGGTTTGGGGGATGCGATACTTTATGCTGAGAGGTTTGTGGGAGATGAGCCTTTTGCGGTTTTACTTGGTGATGATATCATAGTTTCAAATCCTCCATGTGCAAAGTCACTTATTGAACTGTATGAAACCTATAAAGGGAACGTAATTGCGGTGGAGGAGGTTAGTAGAGAGGAAATTCCAAGGTATGGTATCATCGACCCCGAAGGAATCGGTGATGATGTATACAGAGTGGTAGACATAATAGAGAAGCCAAGGATTGATGAAGCACCATCTAATCTGGCCACCATGGGTAGGTATTTACTTACCCCTGAGATATTTAATTATCTCAAAAAAATTGGTCCCGGTTATGGTGGTGAGGTACAACTAACAGACGCTCTAAGGGCGAGTTTAAAGGATCACAACCTTTATGCATTTCATTTCAAGGGGAAAAGGTATGATGTCGGGGACAAATTCGGATTTATCAGAGCCAATGTTGAACTCGCACTTGAAAGGGAAGACATTGGTAGAAAAGTTAGAGAATATCTGAAAAGTTTGAAGTTATAAGGTATGAAGGTCAGAGTTATCCCTAACGGTGTAGATACCAATAAATTTAAACCAATCAACAGGAAAAAAGCTGTTGAGTGGTTTGAAGGAAAGTTTTACGAGCTCGATGATGATTTAAATATAGTGTATGTTGGAAGGTTTTCGGAAGAAAAAGGGGTCGAGTATTTAATCAAATCGCTTCAGTATCTTGATGAAGGTAAACTATTTCTTGTAGGTGGTGGACCCCAAGAGATAAAGCTGAAAAAGCTGGCAGAGAGATTTACAAATCGAGTACATTTTCTGGGGAGGGTAAGTCATGAAGAAATACCTCTGATACACAACGCTATGGATGTGTTTGTTCTGCCTTCAGTCAGTATGGAGGGTTTCTCAAATTCTATGCTGGAAGCTCTGGCTTGTGGTTTACCGGTTGTAGCCACGCCTATTGGCGCAGCACCTGAAATCATCAACAATAAACTGGGAACAATTGTAAATGTAGGAGATTCGAGAGCGATTGCGGAAGGCGTAAATAATGTCAGAGATCTGGACAGAAAAAGAATTCATGTTTTTGCTAGATCCAAACACTCGTTCGAGGTGATTGCAGATAAGGTTTACAGCTTATACTCTAAAATTACTGGCTATCCTCCTGAAAGTATAGGATTTGCATCACTTTTTGCTCCACCCTATGAGCTTTCTGGAGTTGGCATGCAGGTTTTCCAACTTTCGAAGTCTCTTGCCAAAAGGTGTAGTGTTACAATTATTTGTGGTGTAGGTGGTGAAGGGAACATTGACGGTGTTAGACTCGTTAGAGTGAAGAGCCCAGATGGACTGTTTTCAAGACCATTTTATTCACTCTCGGCGATTCTAAAAATCAATTTTCGATTTCAGGATTTCGACTTAATTGATGGGAGAAACTGGGAGGGGGGACTTATTTCGCTGGCAGCGAAAAAAAAGGGGTGCAAGGCAGTTATGAGTCTGAGAGGTGAAGGAGCCATAGGCGAGGCAACATGGAAGCGAACTCTCAATAAATTTATTATGCAGAGGGTGGATTGCGTTACAGCAACAGACTCAAAAACTGCCAAAAAAGCGGAGGAGTTGCTTACATGAAGGTGCTGGTTACTGGTTGTGCAGGTTTCATAGGCTCACATCTTGTGGAGAGGTTGATGGAGGAGGGCTACGATGTAATAGGGATAGATTGCTTTACGGACTACTATTCGAGGAGGATAAAAGAAGAGAACATTTCAAATTTTGCTAATCAAATCGAGTTTATTAACGAGAACATCCTCGAAATGGACATCAAAATCTTGGATAAGGTTAATTATGTGTTTCACTTGGCTGCGCAGCCTGGTGTCAGGGCAAGCTGGGGCAGAGAATTCGAGGTGTATACTGAGAACAACATCATGGCAACTCAGAGATTGCTTGAGGGTGTTAAAAAATATGGAATTCAGAAGTTCGTCTATACATCTTCCTCTTCAGTTTATGGAAATGTAAACAGGTTGCCAATGAGGGAAGAATTATATCCTCGACCGTATTCCCCTTATGGTGTGACTAAACTGGCCGGAGAAAACCTCTGTGAACTTTATAGGTCGAATTATGGGATAAAAACAATATCATTGAGGTACTTTACCGTGTACGGTGAAAGACAGCGCCCCGATATGGCTTTTCACAGATTTATCAAGGCAATACTCGATGGTAAGCAGATTGTAGTCTACGGGGATGGCAGACAAACGAGAGATTTCACTTATGTCGGGGATGTGGTTGATGCCACGATTAAAGCAGCGGAGTGTGATGCAACTGGTGTTTTCAATATTGGGGGTGGCACAAGAATTAAATTGATCGAGGCGATAAGGGTGATAGAACAGATTATTGGGCAGGATGCCGTTATACGATTTGAAGAAAATCAGAAGGGAGATGTCAGAGACACTTACGCGGACATAAGTAAAGCACAAAAAGAGATTGAATACAAGCCAAAAACCAAGCTTAAAGAAGGCTTGAAGAGAGAAGTCAAGTGGATTGAAGAAAATCTATCGATTTTGAGTTAATTGGTGACCAGTATGTGCGGGATTGTAGGGGTCTATGGAATATCAGACAAAAGCTTAGTAAAAAAGATGTCTGACAAGATCACACACAGAGGGCCGGATGACGAGGGTTATTACGTCGATGACCACATATCTCTTGGGATGCGGAGACTAAGCATCATAGATCTGCAAACTGGAAAACAGCCAATATTCAACGAAGATGGGAATATCGTTGTGGTATACAATGGAGAGATATATGATTTTAGAGTTCTGAAAAAAGAACTTGAAAAGAAAGGGCATAGATTCTACACGAACACCGACACCGAGGTAATCGTTCACGCATACGAGGAGTTCGGGTACGATTTCGTCAATAGGTTTAATGGGATGTTTGCATTTGCTCTCTGGAATTCCGGTAAAAAAGAACTCATCTTGGCAAGAGATCGACTCGGAATCAAACCTCTTTATTACACTTTTTTGGATGACAAATTCTTTTTTGCTTCAGAGATAAAATCTATTTTGGAAAACGAGGAGATAGAGAGAGATGTTGACAAGGTGGCTTTAGCGAATTATTTTGCCTTACGCTACGTACCCGCTCCAAGAACGATGTTCAAAGGCATCTTCAAGTTAGAGCCTGGGCACTTTATCGTGCTAAGAGACGGTGAGTTTCGCAAGGAGAAATACTGGGAGCTTCGTTACTCCCCGATAAATGCTGATGAAACTCACATAGCCGAGAAGGTTCTTAAGATGTTGAAGGAATCAGTCAACAGGAGGCTGATAGCTGATGTC
>JALUWC010000089.1 GCA_027019885.1 Geoglobus sp. | reverse complement strand
AATCCTTGTAGCAACTGTGTTCACATCTCTCACAGCACTGCCTCTCATGATCTTTATAAAAAATTTTGAGGGTAGATTTGCCAATGTACTCATCGGTTTGCTTCTGATTGTTACAGGAATCCTCTTAAGGCTGCCCAAAAGTGGTTACAGAAAAGCTTCAGAGATGACAGCTCTTGAGAGCGCTCTCCTTGGTATAGCTCAGGGTTTTGCAATTCTACCGGGAATATCCCGTTCTGGTACAACAGTCAGCTATCTGCTACTGAGAAGGGTCAATGAAGAGGACGCTTTGAAACTCTCATTTCTTGTCAGCATTCCGGCAATCGCAGGGGCAATCATGATAAGCAGTTTACCATCCGGCATCTCCATGAGTGGCGCAGCCATAGTTGTTACCTCTGCGTTTGTAACAGGTTACATTATGATAGATTTTCTCCTGAAAATCGCCAGAAATATAGGGTTCTCGCTGTTCTGCATATTATTCGGATCGGTTGCGGTGATATTTTCGGTATTAACCATGTGAACAGCAAGTGAAAAATTAAAGAACTCTGCCTAAAAGTTCTTTGCTGCCTCTCTCAATCTTTTCTGCGCTTCATCACTGAACCACAGATCAACAAAAACATCAACATCTTTTTCCAGCTTTCTGAGATAAAATTCTTTTATTTCTCCAGCTCTGTTTATCTTCACAGTTGCAAATGCATCTGCTGGCTGCTCACCGAGAATTCTGGCCTTTTCAATGGATTTCTGAAGAAGTTCATCAGAAGAAAATACACCATCCACAACACCCATGTTAAAGGCCTTCTCGGGAGTGTAGAATTCTCCGCTGAAAATCATTTCAGTTGCAACTCTCCCTCCGGCAATTTGCTCAAGTATTTTCTGGGGAAGATATGGCACAGAAACTCCAAGCTTCACCTCATTCAGGCCAATGAGCTTCTTCCCATCCCCCATAAACCTGTAATCGCAGCAAAGGGCAAGAATGCATCCTCCGGCAATCGCATGTCCATTTATTGCTGCTATCGTTGGCTTTGGCAGTGTATACAGTTCAAGGCACAGGAGATTGAAGTCCTTTATGAATTTCCTGAATTCATCTCTTCCATACTCGATCAGCTCAGGTACATCGAGTCCAATTGAGAAGAACCTGTCATTGGAGCTTGTGAGAACCATGGATTTTATCTCTGAGTTTTCCTTAACTTTTTTTATCATTCCTGACAGATCTCTGACAAGTTCAGGATTTATCGGATTTTTCTTTCCACTGCTGAGTTTAACAACCGCGATATTGTCTGCATTTTCAATCTCAACAGATACCATGACTGGATGTGAAATCTGCCGTATATCAAATTTTTGGATTCTGGAACTTGTTCATTGAAACTAAATCATGCAAGCAGCTCTTTCATTATCCTTCCAGCCACACCCTCCGCATCTCTGTTCAGGGGGACGAGATCTATTTCTTCGGGTGAGCTGACTCCGATTCCAAGCTCAGCAGCTCTTTTGATCTGCTCCTGATCGAAAACACTCCCTCTCGACACCTCAGGAGTCGTGCCATATATCCTCAGCAGAGCTACTCCAACAGCATCAACAGCAACTCTGTCCTTTCCAGCAATCAGCAATTTTGGCTTGATCAGTCTTCCCTTATCCGGGCCACCTTCTGAGAAACCCTCGATTGCATCAAGAATTATCAGGAATGGAGTGTATGCGATGTTTATCTCGGCAATCATCTTCCTCTGGTTGGGCGAGAGGTGAAGCTCTGCCATGTAGTCATAGAACCTGATCCTTTTTGCTATCATCCCCACACTGTTTTTGAGTGACATCGTGAAGTGCCCTCCGAATCTGTGAGTTTTCAGACAGCATGTCTGGATTACGTGATCTGCATCATAAAAAATGTCAGCAAACAGAAAACCCCTGAGCCAGTGATCTGCATTGAACCTGATCCATCTTTTGTGCCTTTCGAGATTGATTATCTCGATTCCCATTTCTCCGGCAATATCCGCAATACCGAGTTTTGTCAAAACATCGCTGGTTTTGCCCATCCCGCTTCTTTCAGCAATCACAATATCGTCTGTTTTGCTTTTCACGGCTTCGAGGATGGTTCTTAGCATGTCCGGGTGTGTTGTTCCAGGAAAAGAGTCCATGCTGTTGAAATTTGCTTTTACTGCTACTCTTTCATTCTCAAGTTCATTCAGGTTAAATTTTTCAATAAGCTCCCTCGCATTGTTTCTCCTGTCATTGGTTCTGAGTAAATAGACTCTGCCATCCACCTTTCCATCTATTTTTGGATCACCTTCAATAATCTCCATAGTATCACCTCCGTTTTTTTGAAGAGCATCTTTAACAGAGCATCCTGCGATGAAAGCACCTCCAGCAGTCAGGGCTGCTGCCATGAACTCTCTTCTTCTCACAGAACTGTTTTGTTTAAAAACTCCTTAAATGTGACGGTGTAGGAATTTCAAAAATAAAAATCTTGATCAAGGAAACAGCGGTGGAAAATCGAGTCCCGTTTTCTCATCAAGCCCAAACATCACATTCATATTCTGCACTGCCTGACCGCTTGCCCCCTTTACAAGGTTGTCTATTGCAGAAATGATAACTGCTCTATCATCACCCCGGTATATGGAGATGTCTACAAAATTGCTCCCCCTCACGTAGCTCAGCCTCACGTTTTCCTGAAATCTTATGAAGTAGCAACCCTCATAGAATTTTTCATAAATTTCCTTGAGCTCATTCTCCTCAAGCTCTCCTCTCAGAAATACGTGTGCATTGGTCAGAATCCCTCTTGAGCCGGGGAATACCTGAGGAGTGAATGAAATCCTTATATCATATTGGAATTTTTTCAGCTCCTGCTCCATCTCATAGTAATGTCTGTGGTTTGTGACTCTGTATGGCACAATCGCTTCATGCAAATTTGGATAATGTGTGAATTCAGTTGGTGCTGCTCCAGCACCGCTCATCCCGCTTTTTGAGTCAAAAACAACCCTTTCAACAATCTCAAGCTCAGCAAGAGGGGCCGCTGCAAGAATCGCTCCTGTTGGATAGCATCCGGGATTTGCAACAAGCTTGGCCTTGCGTATCTCTCTTTTGTGAAGCTCTGTTAAGCCATAAACTGCTTCAACATATGCCCTGTGTTCCTTCCCGTAAGCTTCTTCATACTTCTCCCTTGAAAGCCTGTAATCTGCGGATAGATCTATTACCTTGACATCAGTCCTGCAGAGCTCCGGAACGTACCTCATCGCCTCACCATGAGGGACAGCGGTAAATACAACATCACATTCTGAAAAGACATCTACTTTTGGTTCAACAAACTCGAGATCGTAAAATCTTCTGAGATGGGGGTGGACTGTATGGATTTTTTTCCCCTTCTCTTTTCTTGAGCTGACAGCAGTAACCTCAATCTCAGGATGGAGTGCTAAAAGCCTTAAAAGCTCTCCTCCTGTGTAACCTGTTCCGCCTATGATTCCTGCTTTAATCATCACACCACCTCTTTTTCACTCCGTTCCAATTCTAATTTCAGAAATTGATTTCAATGCAAGCTCCTTTTCCATCATCACATGCTTTTCGATATCAGGATAAATTAGCTCCTTGATGTATTTAAGTGAATTTCCTTCCATCTTTCTTGCAAGATCAAACGCATCATCAATTTCCCCTATCCTGGCAACTATATCCATATCCAG
>JALUWC010000088.1 GCA_027019885.1 Geoglobus sp. | reverse complement strand
CGCTACCGTTCTCCACAACGATGTCTTGCCCCAGTACCAGAAATGGGGAATCCCCGTGGGCACGGTCTTAACCGATAACGGCCGAGAGTACTGCGGCAAGGACCATCATGCTTATGAGCTCTATCTATTGCTTAATGATATTGAACACCGCACCACCAAGGTCAACAGCCCTCAGACCAATGGCTTTGTGGAGCGCTTCAACCGCACGGTTCTAGATGAGTTCCTCAGGCCATCGCTTCGGCGGAAGTTTTATGACTCTGTCGAAGCACTCCAGGAAGACCTGGACCGGTGGCTCAAACATTATAACGAAGAACGCCCGCACTGGGGCTATCGCAACAGGGGCAAACGCCCCATTGATGCCATTAACGAATACCTGGAATCTGTTAGTAAAGAAGGATAGTCATGCAGATTGAGGAAAAGTGCATGATTAAGGAATATCTCAAAACACGGAAAGAGATAGTAGATAGATTTATAAAAGAATATTTTTCTTTGAGATCGCCGTCAACAACCTTACACGATGCCATGACTTATTCGCTCTTTGCTGGTGGAAAAAGACTAAGACCGATACTTACTCTTACCTCGAATGAGGCTTGCGGAGGAGAACCTGAAAAGATTCTTCATTATGCAGGAGCTATAGAGTTGATCCATACATATTCCCTTATCCATGATGATCTCCCCTCTATGGATGATGATGATCTCAGACGTGGAAAACCTTCGAATCATAAGGTCTTTGGAGAAGCTATGGCTATACTGGCAGGTGATGCACTTTTAACTGAGGCTTTTACTATGCTTTCATGCTGCCAGTCAAACGGGATTAGCAGTGCATCGAGTCTAAGGGCAATTTATGAGATCTCCCATGCTGCTGGGCCACATGGTATGGTAGCCGGCCAGGCAGAGGATATACTTGCAGAGGAATCAGAGCCCAATTTTGATACGCTGACATTTATTCACAAACACAAAACAGGTGCTCTTATAACCACCTCTGTGAGGGTTGGTGCTATACTTGCTGATGCAGACAATAGTGATATCGAATCCCTAACTGAATATGGGAATAATATTGGTATTGCTTTCCAGATAATGGATGATATACTTGATATCGAAGGCAATACCGCTGAGCTTGGCAAAAAAACAGGCTCAGATGAAAAGAAAAAGAAGCTTACTTATCCAGCATTGTTTGGTGTTGAGCAATCGAGAAAAAAGGCATACACACACATTGAAAATGCAATTGAGGCGATATCACATTTTTCAGAAAAGGCTGAACCTCTTAGAGCCATTGCCAGATATATAGTCGAACGAAATCATTAAGTCAATACTAATAATTCATTTAATTCATTTTTATGTTTTAGGAGCAGGGGATTATAGTGAATAAAGAATGTGCAGAAATAAAGAGTCCGCAGCAACTCCGTAGATGGGTTTTGAATACAAGACCCGAGAGCCTTAAAATAAGGGAATTCATAGTCCTTTCATTAAAATTTTTTAGAATCAGGACATGTATGCCCGGATTTCTTTCATATATTATCGGGTGGAGTATAACAGGAGAGGCATTTCACTGGAAGGTGCTCTTGGGTGCCCTTATAGCATTTCTATTTCAGGCAGGTGCTAATCTCAATAATACAGTAACAGACTTAAGAGAGGATAGCTATAATCTCCCCAAAAGGTTAAATTTAGTAGCCCAGCTAGGATACAGAAATCTATTTCATGTAACAATGGGCGTGAATATAACCATAATATTATTAGGCCTATTTTTCAATGCAGTTTTCTTTCTTTTTGTACTTATAGGCACTTTTGAAATGCTGGCATATTCTTTTCCTCCTTTCAGGTTTAAGGCACGCCCCTTGCCAAGCATGCTAACCTTTGCGCAGGCAGTCGGGAATCCCTTCTTGCTGGGTTATTTTACTCGAGAAGGTTCCTTGAGTTTTTCTGAAGCGCTCAGTATTGGCTTTTATTCTAAGGAGTTCTGGGGGTTGTTTATCCTTCTTGAATTATGGTTTTTTCTTTACTGCCCGATGAAAAATATACCTGATTATGAAGGCGATAAATATGCAGGTCTTAAGACTACTGCCACAATTTTCTCCTCTAAAACCAATGCAGCTATCGCTGCTGTTATTGCGCATATTGCAAGTTATACTGTTTTAGCATTTCTCATTATGTTTAAACTCCTCCCTACAAAATTTTTAGTCCTTTTTATCTGGCTTCCAATCAGTTCTTATGTATTTATCAGGATGATTAGAGACTCTGATATAAAGATGCAGAATAAGAATATGATGGATGCGATGGTATATGCAACCGCTTATTGTTCCACCATTTTAGTGCTGACTAATATACAGTTGTTTACTTTATTGTCTATTCTTTTATCATTCGCTGGTATATTTATTACCGACTACCTTAATGTTGATTCAAGACCCATAGTGGTGCCAGAGGAATATTACAGGTCAGAAGATATTGGAAGGGAATATGGAAGGTAAATTTGATGTGATAGTTATAGGGGCGGGACCATCAGGCTCATGTGCAGCAAGTCTTTTAGCAGAAAAAGGGTTAAAAGTATGTCTTTTAGAGAAAGATAGATTTCCCCGGCAGAAGGTGTGCGGAGATGGTATAAGTGGGCAGACAAAAAAATTATTGGAAGAACTAAAGATTTATCCTGAATTTGGAGGTCTGAAGAGAGATATATATCCAATAAAGCAGTCCATTATGAGTTCGCCTGATGGGACAGTCATGCCAATGGACGCAAATGAGTTAGACGAAAAGAGTTTTGGATTTACATGCCCGAGAGATGTGTTTGATGAGGTACTGCTGTCTTTTGCTTCTAAAAAAGGAGTGCTTTTTAAGGAAGGAGTCAGGGTAAAAGGAATCGAATCAATAGATGATAGATTGAATGCTGTATATGCAGATTTTGGGGGAAGGAACATCAGGTTCTTATCAAGTCTGACGATAATTGCAAATGGTTCAGGGTCAAATCTTGCACATCAGGTCAGAAAGAGGAAGATAAATAGCAAGGATATTGCGATAGGCATGAGGACATATTTTGAGGGAGTAGATTTACAACACAGATGCGAGATTCATTATGATAAGCATCTCCTGCCATGTTATGGATGGCTATTCCCGATTTCAGACAGTATTGTAAATGTTGGGATTGCGATGAGAGTTGATCTGTTAAGACGGAGTAGAAAATCGATAACATCGCACTTTTATAAATTTATTAGCGAAAATCAGTTTGTGAAGCTAAGACTTCACAAAGCTAAACCCATGGCTGCTCCCAGTGCCCATATTATGAAGTTGGGTACTGGGGCCGGGCAGAATTATGGTAGCGGGTTCCTTATAGTTGGGGATGCAGGTTCATTTGTTGACCCAATTAATGGCGAGGGGATATCCAATGCATTATTGACTGGTCGTATAGCTGCTGAGGTCGGATATAAAGCCTTTGAACAGGATAATTTTAGTAAATCTTTCTTAAAACAATATGAAGATAGGTGGAAAGAAAAACTGGCTGCAAGATTTAGGACGGCAAAGATTATGCAGTGGCTTTTACAAAGACCTGCTTTTGTCAATTTTAACATGTCAAAAATGTCGAAAAAATCCCAGTTTAATCTTGCAACCGAGAGGCCAGATACTATATGGGAGAGGCTGAAATTTTTTTATCAGATAATGAAGGGGTAATATTAATGA
>JALUWC010000087.1 GCA_027019885.1 Geoglobus sp. | reverse complement strand
CACCTTGTGCGGCGAGTATATTATCACCGCTCAGCCTCCAGAAACTGCGGGTAAAATACTTATTACATCGTCCTCTGCCACAGGTGTGTCCAGGCCTTTCTTGAAGCGCACGTCCTCGTTGTTGTGGAAGATGTTTATGAACTGCTTTATCTCACCGTTCTCAATTATGCGCTCCTTGAAGCCGGGCTTGGCTCTGTCTATGTTCTCTATAATCTCACGTATCGTCTTGCCACTCACCTGTATTTCGGGCTTACCGTCGCTGAACTTCCTCAAAGGCGTTGCCAGCCTAACTGTTACCATGCGACCACCTCCTTTTTGAGCTTATTCTCAACCAGCTCGCGAAATGCATCAAGGTCAGGCTTTATAACGGGTGGCTTTGTCAAGTAGTTCGCAAGCACATCCTGCGTCTTTAAGCCATTGCCTGTGATGTATGCAACGACACTCTCATCGCGGTCGATTTCGCCAGCCTCCACGAGGTTTTTAAGTGTGGCTATCACAACACCGCCAGCGGTTTCTGTAAATATGCCTTCTGTCTTTGCGAGAAGTTTTATACCCTCGATTATCTCCGGGTCGCTGGCTGCGCCTGCGGTGCCTCCACTCTCCTTAATCACCTTAACCGCATAGTAGCCGTCCGCCGGGTTGCCTATGGCAAGGCTCTTTTCTATGGTGTTCGGCTTTACTGGCTTTATCGGCTCACCGGTGCGGAAGGCTGTGGTAACTGGGGAGCAGCCCTCGCTCTGTGCCGCCGTAATGCGCGTGTCTGCGCTGTCTATTAGGCCCAGAGTCTCAAGCTCTTTCAGGCCTTTGTATATCTTTGTAAGCAGTGAGCCGCTCGCCACGGGGATAATCGCCCTCTCTGGAGCCTGCCAGCCGAGCTGCTCTGCCACCTCGTAGCCCAGAGTCTTCGAGCCCTCTGAGTAGAAGGGCCTGAGGTTTATGTTCACAAAGCCCCAGTTGTAGTATCCTGCGATTTCTGTGCAGAGGCGGTTAACGTCGTCGTAGTTGCCCTCGACACTTATCAGATTTGGGTCGTAGGCAAGGGTCTGGATTATCTTGCCAAGGTTCAGGTTCGCCGGGATAAATATGTAGCAGTTAAGCTTCGCCTTCGCGGCATGGGCAGCGACGCTGTTCGCGAGGTTGCCTGTTGAGGCGCAGCCCACGGTGTCGAAGCCGAATTCTATCGCCTTGCTCACGGCAACGCTCACAACACGGTCCTTGAAGGAGAAGGTGGGGTTAACAGAGTCGTTTTTTATGTAGAGCTCCTTTAAGCCGAGAGCTTCAGCCAAATTGTCGGCGCGGTGAAGTGGGGTGAAGCCTGCCTGCAGGTCGACAATGCTCGAGTCGTTCTCCACAGGCAGGAGTTCCCGGTAGCGCCACAGCGTTGGAGCACGCCTGGCTATCTCGGCTTTGCTCAACTTCTCCTTTATTGCCTCGTAGTCGTACTCTACCTCAAGCGGACCAAAGCACTCCTCGCAGATACTTACCGGCTCTACGGGGTAGCGCTTTCCGCAGTTTCTGCACTTTAAGCTAGTGACCGTCATGGTATCACCTTCCAGAATACAGATATGTAACAATATATATAATTTTCGGTAAAACTTATTACTAAAAGTAATATTAAAAAATAGAGAAAATAGAAAAGCTCCACCTAGCAGGAGCTATGGGAGATTGCACCCTCTGGACACGCCTCTACACAGGCGCAGCACTCCACACAGTCGTCGGCGTTCACCACGGTACTCTTGCCGTCGTCGTTCAGCTCATAAACCGACGAGGGGCAGGTATCAATGCAGGTTCCGCAGCCGACGCACTTTGCTTCGTCAATGCTTATATCCACCATTCTCTTCAACCTCCGACCTTTAAGCAATATCCTGCTTATTTAAACTTTTTGGTGACCTCGTAGAACACGAGGCAACTAAGCCCAGAGGTTTAACAAGGTAAAACACCACATAAGGTTCTGTTAACTTATTGTTGGTGAGATGAAAAATAAAAATTATCGAACATCTGCTTCCACACTGCTGGAAATAAACCTTGTTGTCCGAAATTCACTTCGCCCGCCTAAAAAATTATTTAAAGGAGAATGAATAATTAAATATAATGAACAAAAAATTGCTCTTCGGAATTCTTGCAGTTGCAATAGTCATTGCAGGATGGTGGTTATTATTCGGCTTTAATCGTGCAGCAGTGCACAGCGAAACAGTTGTTGTTCATACAGGAGTTTCTAAAATAGAGAAGATTTCCGTGTGGCAGTTTGGAAGCGAAAGAATTATAGAACAAAGCGAAGAGGAATACACAAAATTAGCCAATGATCTAATCCCAATTATCGAAAAAGCAAATTTACAGGGAAAGTGTGCTATATTTGAAGGAGATATTGCCCTACTAAGGTCACAAGGAAAAATAGTAGAAGTTAATTTTAAAGAACCGGTTAACATAACTATAAGTCAATGGATTAGACCGGAGGAAAGGAATCACACTCCAACCACCACAGACGGTTACAGAATTTTAACTAATGTTGGGGAAGTTTTATTCGTTCTTGAAGGGAGATACGAGGGACATATACTAACCAAAGGTGCTGATAAAACTGGTTACGGCTGCTGGGCAATAGGTCGAGAGGGAACCAATGAAATAGATAAAAGATGGGTGGATGAAGTAAATAAAATAATCGGTGGGATTCCGTGAACTCTCCGCTCGCTTACGCTCGCTTCGGTGCTGCCTCCCTCGGACAACAAGCGGGTATGCGGTTCGCTTCGCTCATTCAAACCCCTACGAGCTTCACATACCCGCAAACCGTTAATTTGGCTTGGTAATAAGTAGCCTCTCTTATCAGATCTTCCCAACCATTTTTCATTTCCAAATCAATTCCGCAAGCTTCAGAAGGCGTTTTACCTTTTAAGCTTAAATGAGGTCTTAGAAAGTTATAGTAAACAAACCAACCATCCAGCCAAATCTTAGCTGTTTCCTCACTCTTCAATCCTCTTAATGATTTCAATCTATCCTTTAATGTTCCATGCAATCTTTCAACAACATTGTTTGTTTCTCTTGCTCTTATTCCAGCTTTTCTCATAAATTTAACTCTATGCTCCTTATATCTGCTATAGAAAACTTTCTTGAAACCTCTCTCTCATAAGCCCACAAGCCGTCTACAACTATTCTTTTCGGTCTTTCAGCAGACTTTCTTTTGCCTGTTTAAACAACTTGATAACTTCCTCTATCGTTCTTTCTCCAGATAAGTGAGTGCCAACTAAGAATTTAGTTTCATTATCGATTATTTCCCAGAACCATTTGTATTCTCCATCACACTTTATCATAGTTTCATCCACATGGAAATTCCCGCTTAATTCAAATTTCAGGGTATCAACAAACTCTTTAACCAACTTAGAATACTTCATTATCCATTTCCAAATTGCAACTTGGCTTACTTTCACTCCAAATATTTTTGCTATTTGCCTTTGAACTTTTCTAACCGATAAGCCTTCAAAATACAAATCCAAAGCTGTAAGTACCATTATCAACAAACTTATGTTTGCAATCTTTACAGAAGTAGCATTGTTTTCCTTTGCTTTTTCCGTATTTGATTACATTTTCCGAACCACAGTATTTGCACCTCATTTTATTCACCTGTATCTTCTATGATATATTTAAGATATACAAGTATTAAAGTTTTCGTTTTATTACTTTGGAGAATTACCAAAGTATCTTAAACTTTATAAAG
>JALUWC010000086.1 GCA_027019885.1 Geoglobus sp. | reverse complement strand
TTCGATATACTATCAAACAAACAAGCTTCCGTACGGGCCTTCAATAGGCAGTGCAGTTTTTCTGATACTTGGTCTGCTCATGGTTACATCGGGTTTGATTCTCAACTCATTAGTGCAGATAGTAAAGCTGCATGAGTAGTTTACGGACAATCACAGAAGGTATATGAGGGATTGCTTAAGCTCAGTTGTTGTGAACGATCCGCTGGAGGTGATAGTGGTTGACAGTGGCTCTGCTGATGGAACTGCCGAATTCGTCGAGGAGCAATTTCCAGAGGTAAGGCTGATCAAAAACCCGAGAAAACCCGTATCAGGGGGAGATTTCGATATAAGACTGATTGGAGACTCAGAATGAAAAAGTTGTGAAGTAACACAATGATTTGGATCGCTTTTCACCGCTTACCACCGATTGATTAAACAAAAACTTTAATATCTGGTTTACAAGTTTAAAAATTGATGGGCGAGGTTATCGATATTCTCAAAGAGATAAAAGAAAAACTTGAGGAAATTGACGAAAAGATCGAGAATTTTATGGGAACGTTCGATTTGAGTGATGAAGAGCTTGAAATTATCGATAAGGATCTGGAAGCGTATGAAAAGGGAGAACTTGAACTGATAGACATCAAAACCGCGAAAAGGTTATTGAATGTTTGAAGTCAGACTGCACAGAAGAGTTCTGAAGTTTCTTGAAAGGTTAAATGAAAAGGACAGAAAACGGCTTATTTCTGTAATTGAAAAACTCAGTGATCCTTTTTCACATCCATACGAAAAGCTAAAAGGAAGAAAGAACGTTTACAGAATTGCAGCTGGAAATTACCGGGTTATCTATCACGTGGATAAGAGAAACAGAGTTGTTTCTGTCCTTCTGGTAGATAAGCGTGAAAGAGTTTACGATAGAATTTGATTGATTTCTGTATAACAGCGGGGAGAATACTGTACAGCTTCCGTCGAATGTAGATATAGTCAATTAGATCCGTTAAAAAATTTCTAAAGTGTGAAAAAGGATGATAGCCATAACTCTCGGCACACGTCCAGAAATAATCAAAATGAGCCCTGTAATAAGGGAATGCGAGAAAAGAGGATTGGATTACCTCATCTTACATACGGGATAGCACTAAATCAGTATGGGACAAATATTTTATGAGAAGTGCATATAAGTTTAATCAGGGACAGTAAGGTGTGATTTAAATGGTAATCGATTACCTTCATGAAATACCAGAAAAAATCAAGGAAAGTTTCGGTGATAGCGTAGAAAAGATTATCCTGTTTGGATCGTATGCGAGGGGGGAGCATTGTGCAGAGAGTGACATAGATTTACTCGTGGTGGTAAAAGATGACAGCATAAGGGATATAGAGGACGATATAAGAAAAATCGTTTACTCATTCATTCCCATAGCTGGAAGACTGATCTCGGTCAAAATAGTTGGAGCCGAGAAGTACGCAAAGATGAAAAAATTAAATCTCTCGTTTATCCGGTCTGTGGAAAGGGAAGGGATAGTAATTGGATGAAATAACTCTCAGAATCAAAAAAGCCGAGAAGCTCCTGAAAGATGCTGAAAATGAGCTTGAAATGGGTATGCACGAAAGGTGCTGCAGTACTGCATATTATGCGATGTTTCACGCTGCTAAAGCTCTGCTTTTAAGCTTGGGAGAAAATTCTAGAAACTCACAGAGGGACGATATACTTAATCTAGAAGAACAGAGAAAGACTTGGATTGAACAAGATTTCAGAAAAAACTGCAAAATCAGTGCTTGAAAATCTGTTTCAGGCGGTTTTCAACTTTTAGGTGGTCATACTATAGGTGTTTCGAATAAAGCGAGCATTGTAATAGTCACCTACAATCACATGAAGTACGTGGAGGATTGCTTAAGCTCAGTTACTGCAACTGAGTAAAAAATTTAAAAGAACAGAACATATTATCTAAGGGTGGGTGAAAGTTTTGAGTGTGGTGTCTGCAAATCTGGTAATTTCGCTGAAAGAGTATCTCAATTCCCGCAGGAAAATACTTGAATCAATAATCAGGGACTTTGAGACGAGATACGGTAGTCTGGACAGGCTAAGGGAAAAAATTGAAAAAGAGGGAGTCCCTGAGGACGATCACACCATCTGGGATGAGCTGATAATGTGGGAAAATCTCGACTCCGAGTTAAAGAAAATCAATAACATTCTCATGGGGCTAAAAACTTGATAGACAGGATAATCAATATTCTCGAATCTCGTCCAAGCATTAAAAAAGTCTTATTTTTTGAGAGCACCAAGATCAGGGCAGTATACGGCCACAATCTTTTCCTTGACATCTACTACAATCCAGATAACAATCGATATGATGTTTCCCTTATTTTTAATAACAAAAGAGTCCTTGGATGGGACAATGCACCGCATCACACCAGAGTTTTCACATACCCTCATCACAGACACGAATTTGGTCAGATCTTTGGGTCTGACCTTAAAAATTTCCTGCGGGATTTACCAGAACTGCTGGACTACGTAGACGCATTCATTTCAAAACATGAGTTGCTGAAGTGAGTTTGTTCTATTAAATTATTTAAAGGGCCAAAATTCGATGAGGGCTGTAAGATTAGGCTTTCTGCCACTCTCGGCACCCGACCGGAAAAAATATTGAAAGTAAACGGACAGTGATTGAGATGCTATCGGATGAGGCGAGTATAATTACCGTCACATACAACCACATGAAGTTTAAAATTCCTGAAGATCTGAAGAGGAAGATGGAAAAGTTCGGAGTGGACTGGTCACCGGTGATAAGAAGGATGATCGAAAGGGAAATTCAAAAATTTGACTGAGATGGAGAGGATAATATCCAAAAGCAAGATGACTGAGGAGGATGCTTTAGAGCTGGGCGAGAAAATCAGCAAATCGATTGCTGAGAGGTTCAGAAAACATGTTACTGAGTTCACCGAATGTGTGTCGATTTACTCTCGAATCGATGATACTGATTGCACAAAGGATTTATAACGTTGTTTGGAGGAGAAAATAATGAGGAAAGTTAAGATTACGATAGCTGGGAATGTTCACGATGTTGGTTACAGACCGTTTTTGCTGAATTTGGCGGAGTATCTATTTATAGAGAGGTTTGATGCGAGGAATGTAAGTATTGATGGGAAGCAGGCTGTTGTTGTTTTGGTAGAAGGAGAAGAGGACACAGTCAATCAGTTTATAGAGTTCGTAAAGACTGAGAAGCCAGAGAATGCCGTTGTGGAGGAGATAAATGTTGAAGATCACGACGGATTTGTAAGATCCATCGATAGCTATAGGCAATCCCTGATGGTTAGCCAGTTGAACAAGATAGTTCAGGTAGGATTGAAGATGCTCGAAAAGCAAGATCTAATGTTGCAGAAACAAGATGAAACAATTAGAGTGATGAAGGAGGAATCTGAGAAAACAAGAGGAGAGATCAGGGAATTAAGAACAGATTTAAAATTGTATCTGGATGAAAGACTAAAGAGAATTGAATCCGAAATAGAGAAGATTAAAGCTAAGTTAGGTATGCCCTAATACTTGATTATTAACTGCCAATTCTTCGATTTCTTCAGACAAAAGGTGTAGAATGAATGATAGCAATAGTTCTTGGCACCCGCCCTGAGTTAATCAAAATGAGTCCTGTGATAAGGGAATGTGAAGAGAGGAGACTGGATTACTTCATACTGCACACGGGACAGCATTACTCCTACGAGATGGACAGGGTATTCTTTGAAG
>JALUWC010000085.1 GCA_027019885.1 Geoglobus sp. | reverse complement strand
TCTCATAACCGGTGCTCTGATAAGCGGTAGCATCTGGGCAAATGTTGCATGGGGAAGTTACTGGAACTGGGATCCGAGAGAGACAACAGTACTCATGCTCTGGTTTGTTTATGCTGCCTATTTTGCCCTGAGAGAGAGCATTGAAACCCCCGCAGATAAAGCAAGAGTCTCCTCGATATACGCCATATTCGCATACATAACAATACCTCTCGCATACATCTCAACAAGAATTTTCTTCTCCCTCCATCCACAGGTTGCAGAGGTAGATGTTGAGATAGGAATGCCCCTTGGCATAGGGATACTTTCCTTCATCCTTCTGCTCTATGCTTACGTTTCTGTAAACTACAGGATTGACAGAATTGAGGAGGTGATGCTGGGTGAGTGATTTCATGGCGGTCTTTTTAGCCTCAACTGCCGTAATGATTGTTGTTCTGGCGATGTTTCTGTTAACGCTCAAGAAGGTGGTGGAGCTGGAGAAGAGAGTTGAATAGCACTCATGACACAACAGAGTGCAAGTGCCAGATAGGGCATAAGGGCAAAAAAATTGATGAGATCATGCGGAATAATCTGCCGTGTCTGTTAGAATTTAGCAGAAATGTGGGCTGTTTCCTGGCAAGGTTGTGTGCGGATCGGGATTGGCTGAGACAAATGAGATGACGAAATTTCCTGATGTCAAGTTCAGGTCACATTTTTAAATCTCCATTTGAACTCAAACCATGGTATTTGAGATAACATCCAAGGATGCCATGGGAAGAATTGGCAGGCTCAGCACTTCTCACGGCAGAGTTGAGACTCCAGCCTTGATGCCGGTTATCAACCCCAATATTGACTTCATACCCCCGTCAGAGATGAGAAAATTCGGGGCAGAGATGCTGATAACAAACTCCTACATAATCTACAGAACAAAGAAACTGAGAGAGGGTGCCCTGAAAAGAGGGCTTCACAGCCTGCTGGGCGTTGACATGCCTGTCATGACAGACAGCGGGAGCTTTCAGCTCATGGTTTACGGCGAGGTTGAGATAAGCAATCGCGAGATTGTCTCATTCCAGAATGAGATCGGGAGCGATGTTGTCACACCTCTCGACATTCCAACACCACCTGATGCAACCCATGAGACCGCATTAACCGATCTTGAGGAGACCATGAGAAGGGAAAGGGAGGCGGAAGAGATACATCTTTCTCACTCGAAGGGAAATCTGCTTTCAATCCCAATACAGGGCTCAACCCACTTAGATCTGAGAAAAAAATCGGCTGAGGAGGCAAACAGAATTAAGGGTGATGTTTTTGCAATTGGGGCTGTTGTTCCTTTACTCGATGCATACAGATTTTCGGATGTCGCAAGAATTGTTCTGGCTGTCAAATCAGTTATTTCTCCAGCAAAGCCTGTTCATCTTTTTGGTGCCGGTCATCCAATGATTTTCGCTCTCTTCGCTGCAATGGGCATTGATCTGTTTGACTCTGCAGCCTATGCACTCTTTGCCAAGGATAACAGGTATCTCACTCCAAACGGGACTTTAAAGCTTGATGAGATCCAGTACTTCCCATGCTCGTGTCCGGTTTGCCTGAATTACACGCCAGAGGAGATGAGGAGACTTTCAAAAAATGAAAGGGCCTATCTGATTGCAGAGCACAATCTGTATGCGAGCTTTGAGGAAATGAGAAGGGTGAAGCAGGCGATAAAGAACAACGAGCTCTTTGAACTTGTGGAGATGAGAATAAGATCTCACCCCTACCTGATTCAGGCATGGAGGGAGATTAAAAACCACCACCAGCTTCTTGAAAAACACGACCCATCTGCAAAGAAAATCTTCTTCTACCTCGGAAAGGAGAGCCTTTACAGACCTGCGATAAAGAGACATCAGGACAGGGTGCTGAATGTTGAGGTTGAGAGAGATGAGATAATCATATCCTCCGATCCCGGAGTCAAGGCGGATTTTTATTTAAAGCCTGCCTTTGGAGTTGTTCCTGCAGATCTGATGGAGAGCTACCCGGCAGGACATGCCGAGATGTATGATGAGATTGAGGAGGAGGCATACCTCATGGCAGTTGAGGGGCTGAGGAGGTTCATGGAAAGGCATGGAAACAGGAGGATAAGGCTTGTTGTTGATGAAAAATGGAGGAGATTCATTGATGAGATTCAGAATTGAAAGGCAGGATGGTTTTGCGAGGATTGGAGAGCTGAATGGGATAAAAACTCCACATCTCATAGATCTGAGAGATGAGAAAGATGTTGAGTTCTTCAGGAAAATTGCTGAAAGAAAGCCCCCGGCTGTTGCCGAAAGAATTTTTCCTTCCTCTCTGGATTTCCTGAAAAAAGAGGGCATTGTAAGAAAAATCACACTCAAAGGTGCAAATCCAAGGGAGTTTGCCGAAATGCTGCTGAGCAGGAGAGATTTCAAAGTCCCTCTCTACATCCCTCTCATTGCCTCACCACAGAATCTGTCCATGCTCATCTATGCCGGAGCAGATATAGCCGATAACGCCTACACCCTTTCAAAGGCTCATGAAGGTGTGTTTCTGACAGAAATCGGAGAGTTCAGGCTGGACGAGCTCAGAGATGTTCCATGCCATTGCCCTGCATGCTCAGGGAGAGAGGAATACAGAAGTGAATACGAATATCTCGCAGACCACAACACTTTTGCATTGATAAGAGAGCTTCTTCTCTCCATAAAAATGCTCAGATCTGAGAGGCTGAGAGATCTCGTGGAGCTGAGGGTGAAGTCGAATCCTGAGCTGACCGCCATCATGAGAATCATAGACAGCAAAACCGAAAGTTCAGCTTTCTTTCCAAGATTCAGAAAATCCAAGCTCTTTCCCACATCGGAAGATTCCCAGAACAGGCCTGAGATCCAGTACTACTTCCAGAGGTTGCCTGAGGTTTACGATCCCACATCCCACATCTGCCTGCTCATTCCTTGCTCTGCCAGAAAGCCCTACCTGATTTCAAAAACCCACAGAATCCTGAGATCGAGGCTTGGAAGGGCAATCAGAGGTGTGAATGAGATAATAATCTCCTCTCCATTCATCTCTCCAAGAGAGCTTGAGCTCATCTATCCGGCATCACTTTACGACACACCCACAACAGGAATGTGGAGCGAGTGGGAGATTGATTTTGTCTCATCCAGGCTTGCTCCTCTCATCGACAGATTTGAGAGAATTTATGCCCATCTTCACGGTGGGTACAGAAAGGTGGCGGAAAAGGCTGGAGAGAAGGCTGGAGCTGACATTGAATTTGTTGATGATGTAGGAGAGCTGAAAAGAAAGCTTGAAAGTGAGGAAAGGAGCGATTTTGATCTCTATCACGAGATGTTCAGGCACATGATGCGCTACCAGTTTGGCCTGGAATTCGGGATTGAGAGAGTTAAGGGAAAATACCCCAGCCTGGAGTTTTTCAGGAAGGAGAGGGTTGCAAGGATTGATGCAAGATACGGGAATCTGGACGTTTACGGAGAGCTTGCAGTTCATCTCAAGGAGAGGGGAGTATTCTGTGTCGAAATTGATGAGTTTGATGTAAGGGGAACCATTTTCTCGGTTGGAGTGAGAAAGGCAGACAGGAATATCAGACCGAATGATGTTGCTGTCTATTTCAACTCAGGCATTGTTGGAGTTGGAAAAGCATTGATGCCGGGAAAGCTCATGGGTGAGGTTGATGGAAGGGCGATTGAGTCAAGAAGAAAGGTTATATCCATGAGCTGAGAGGTGTTGGCATGTACTA
>JALUWC010000084.1 GCA_027019885.1 Geoglobus sp. | reverse complement strand
GGAATACGATCTGGCCATACTCTCTTCCATACTTGAGTACACGGATGTCAGGGCCGTTTTGAGGAATGCCATCAATGCACTTAACGGAGAGGGGAGGATAGTTGTGTTTTCAGAACTCTTCAGGGATCTGCATCCTGAGAGAGAGGAGCTTTATGATCTTTATTACTCGCTCATTCCAGACTTCATGAGATTTCCGTCAGTTGGAGACATACAGCAGTATCTTGATTATTTTGGCGTTCTCTACAAAATAAAGACATACGGGTCTCATTTTCTTGTAATTGATGTTTTTGAATGATCATTGCTGTTTTTCTCCAGAAAATTTCCAAAATCTGCCATTTGGGATTAACATTTTGAATAAAGTTTAAATACAGTTCTCGTTTCTCTGCAAACAGGTGATAGCCATGGCAGAGGATGCAGTAGTGTTTGTGGGTTCAAAGCCTGTAATGAACTACGTTCTTGCAACATTAACACAGCTCAATGAGGGTGTGAGCAAAGTTGTCATAAAGGCGAGAGGCAAGGCGATAAGCAGAGCAGTTGATGTGGCAGAGATTGTCAGAAACAGGTTTATGCCAAATGTGAAGGTTGATGGTATAAGCATCGACACGGAAGAGCTTGACAGCGAGCAGGGAAGGGTAGTAAACGTATCCACAATCGAAATCGAGCTCGTAAAAGAGTAATGACTCTTTTATCTCCAATTTTATTTAGTTTTTAGTTTCAGATAACACCAGTTTCCGGCTCCATTTTCATGCCAATTTATGGTAAATTTTTAAAACCTATTTAAAATCCATACATCATGTCAAAACCACTTGAAAAAAAGTCAGCAAAAATACTGGCGTTGATTCTTGCTCTCATAATGCTCGGTTCAGTTCTTGTTTACGCTTTCAGAGGGATCCACACAATACCGTCGAGGGAGATCAAGTATTCTGTGTCTGATCTGAATGAAATACTGAGACTCGTATCTGGTTCATCCAAGATTTACTATTTAAAATTCGGAACCCATGATCCAAACCTCGCTCAGCTGGTGGATACTTACTGGCAGGCTCTCGGAAGGGACAATGTTTTCAGGTATCTGAGACTAACCTCTGTCAACTCAACTGTGTATGCTGAATACCCCTCAACAGCTCTTGGATACTATCCGTATCTTTTCCTGTTTGATGTTGGGGATTCCAAGGTTTTTTTCACTTACGATGAGAAGAGGGATTACAACGGTGTCGTGCTCAAAATTAAGCGTGGATATGGGCTTGCAGAGAACATCAATCCAATTGCCGTTGGCACAGTTGATGCAGTGATGAACTACATTGACGAAATCTCAGGAAAGAAGGAGGTAAATAACACATACGCAGAATATATCTCCAAGCTTCCTGATCTGAATTACAGCTTTGTAATCATCTTAACGGGTGACTCAGCGAACCAGATCATAAAGCTGAATAACAGCTCGGGCCAGATATCTGACTTTTATTTTGAAGGAATAGCTGCCAACAAAACAGGAGGATATGATAAGGTTGTTGCAATAAACTTCAAGCAGAATATATACTTCATAAAAAGCAATATAACCGAATACTACAATGTCACCATGTATGGCAGACTTAATATAGCATTCATGCACGATACAAACTTTACGAAAATACTGTCTGCAAAGCCTGAAATGAGAGCATTTATAATAAAGCCAATAGAAACAAAAGGTAATGAGAGTTGAGCCTGATACAACCCTTCTTTTATTTGGGAATGGAAAGGCTGAGATAAGAGGGTATGCTGAAATCTTCGGGAAAAAGACAGATGCTGTTAGCGTTCCAGAGGGGAAGGTATTTCCACTCTACTTTGAAGATGAGGCTGAAATCGATCTTGTTGGAGACTACATTCAGGTGAGAGGGGACACAGTTCCGGGTTCGTGGAAAAAATTTGTAAAGAAAGACTATGAAAGGATTTTTACATTTGGAGGTATAGATTCGGGAAAGAGTTCGTTCTGTGTTTATGCGATAAACAAAATGGGTGTTGATTTTGCAATTGACTCCGATATCGGTCAGAGTGATATAGCTCATCCGGGGGCAATGGGAGTGGGGCTGAGAAAAAGTGGGGTAGTATCACTTTCAGAGCTTGAATTAAAGGAGGTGGCATTTGTTGGAGCAATTTCCCCATCAGGCTTTGAATCAAGGTGTTTGAGGGCTTTCACAAAACTATGCAGATTTATTAAAGGGAAGGCAATTGCTGACACAACCGGATGGGTTTATGGGAGGAAGGCAAGGGAATACAAGCTCTCAAAGATCGAGGTGTTTTCGCCTGATGTTATTGTGGCAATTGAAAGCGATCCCTATTTTGTTGATGGAGTTGATGTTTTCAGGGTTGAAAGCTTTGTCGTCAGGAAAAGGGACAGGGACATGAGAGCTGTGATAAGGAAGAAGAACTATGGGAGATGGCTTGAAAATTCAGAAGAGGTTGAGAAGAGCGTCTCTGAATTAACCCTCAAGAACACAACAATGTTCAGGGGGGAGGAGGTTAGCGATTCAATTCTTGAAACTTTTGGAGATGTTATTTACTGCGAAAGAGGAGCAGATTTTCTGAACATATACTCAGAAAATTACTCTGCTGGAATGGAGGCGATAAAGTTCCTCAAAGGATATTTCTCTGTATCGGAGGTCAACATCATAAAACCCTCTGAGCTTGAGGGACTCGTTCTGGGATTGGGGAAGGGTGAAAAATATCTCACAATGGGGTTGCTCAAAGAGATAGATTTTGAGGAGAAAGTGTTAAGATTTCTTGGGTTGAATGAGGCAGATGTTGTTGAGTTTGGCTCTTTCAGGCTTGATGAGGAAAAAAGAGAGGTGGTGGTGAGGGTGCCATGAGCGTGATACACATCGAGACGAAAAGCAGGGAGGAGGTAGTTGACATAACAGAGGATGTCAGAAAAGCATTGAATGGAAAGAATGGACTGGCAGTTGTTTACACATTTCACACCACTACGGGAATAATGATAAATGAGGCTGAAAACGGCCTTCTGCAGGACATAATGGATAGAATCTCATCGCTCGTTCCGAGAAATGCAGGATACAGGCATGACAGAATAGACAGCAATGCTGATGCCCATATCAAGGCAAGCCTTGTTGGAAACTCAGTCATAATTCCTGTCGAGAATGGAGAGCTTTTGCTTGGAACGTGGCAGAGAATCCTGTTTCTTGAGTTTGACGGGCCGAGGAGAAGAAGAGTTTATGTGAGGGTCTATGAAGCCGAGGAGAGTTGAGGACAGGCAGGATCACTACTACTGGAAGGCAAAGAAAGAAGGCTACAGGAGCAGAGCCGCATTCAAGCTCAAACAGATGAACAAAAAATTTGGACTTATAAAAAAAGGGTACTGGGTTCTTGATCTTGGCGCAAGTCCCGGCGGGTGGAGTCAGGTTGCCGTTGAGCTTGGTGCAAATGTGGTTGCAGTCGATCTGAATCCGATGAGCAGCATTGATGATGTCCACTTCATTCAGGGTGATATAACCTCTCAGGATACGTGGAAGAGGATAAGCGAAGTTAAGGGGAAATTTGATGTGGTCATAAGTGATGCATCTCCCAAAATCACAGGAAAGTGGGATATAGATCATTTCAGATCAGTTGAGCTTGTAGAGAGTGCTTTTCAGATTGCGAGGGCGTTTCTGAAGCCCGGTGGAAACTTTGTGGTTAAAATGTTTCAGGGTGAGGAAACACCAAGACTTTACTCAGAGTTCAAGAAACACTTTGTTTTCAAAAAGCTTCACTCTCCACCTGCATCAAGAAAAAGAAGTTCTGAAATTTACTTCATTGGTAAGGGGTTTGGAGGGAAATTCAAACCGAAACGAGAGGAGGATTAAATCCTGTCAATCAACTTTGGAGGCTTTTTAAAATTAACAGAGGGATTTTAAAACCTGATAAAGATTAATAAAACGTTAGGGTCGATTTACCTCCATAACTCAGAAAAAGTGCTTATATTTTCACAAATCAAGCTTTGATCGGTGATGCATATGAAAAAGGTGTTGCTTGTATTGGGATTGCTGCTGCTCTTGGCTTATCCGGCGCTTGCGGAAGAGACAAAAATGGGCAAAATGATGGATGATATGCATGAAGGCCAGAAAATTCCCGGAATGGAAGTTGGCGTTGGGAATCCCATGAACAGAATGCACGAGGTCAGTATACACGTTGAAATTTATAATAACTATTCAAAGGTGGAGATTGAAATGAATAACAATGAATCGAGCATGATCTTACACACAACCACTCCAAGAGAGATAATAGATGCGATTGTTAACAAGACAGGCCTCAGCAGGCCGGTGGTGGTGAACAGCATCAGGATGGAGATCAAAAACCATGAATACAATCCATGGAGACATCACCCTCTTCCAGAGAAGATAAGGGAAAAGAGAGAAAGGTATATGGAGATCATGGAAAAGAGGAAGGAGATGAGGGAGGAGTATCTCAAGAAATACAATGAAGCAAGAAATCTTTACCAGAAATTGAAGCACAGAGGGCTTGGTGACCCTGTTGTCTTCAATACGACAAAGGATTACGTGATATATGGTATGGATTTCATCATAACACATCTGGACAGCCTTGAATTGAGGATTGAGGCTTTGAATCTGAACAATTCAACATCTCAGGAGATCGCAAATGATATATTGACGATAAAATCTGAGATTGGATACTGGAAGGACAGGATCAACAATTCCACAACACCTCAGGAGCTCAGAGATAGCGTTCTTGCGTTTTCAAAAGAGTGGAAGGTTCTGAGGGTTAAAATAGGGGCTGTGACAGGTAAGGTATTGTCATTGAAGCTTCTTGACATAATAGATCAGGCCAAGGAAAAGTCTCCCAAGATAGAGGGCAAAATAGCCGATCTTGAGAACAGGAGTATAGATACCTCAAAATTGAGGGAAGCATATGCAAGATATCTTGAAAATCTTGATTCAGCAAGAGAGCATGCCTTGAATTCGATTGCTCACTTCAACAATGCCATGAATTCAAGCGATCTTGGTACAGCTTTAAAGGAGTTTGCTCAGGGCAAATCAGAGTATATGAAGGCAGTGAGCGATATGAAAAAATCTCTGGGCGATATAAAAATGATGTTCCTTGAATACAGAAATGCTGTGATGACTGAAGTCGGTGGAGGAGGTGAATCATGAGCAGGAAAACAATAATATTTTTGCTACTCCTCTTGGTAGCGTCTCTCGCATACGGATGCTCAAAGAAAGGGAATGAGTCACTGGCACCAAAAGAGACTCCTGTTCCTACACCAACTCAAAAAACTCAGGAAAGTGTAAACAAAACCCTCAGTGACATTGAATCTCAGATAAGTGACCTCAACGATCTTGAAAAGAGTCTGGAAGTCATAGACAACATGTCATTCCAGATCTAATCTATATTTTTTCTTTTCTGGGGACGAGTATTGTACCGTCTTTTCCGGTGATAAGCTCTCCCATGCCCTCATAAAAAAGCTTCACAGTCAGAGCAGATATCACCGCATCTGCATCATCATGTGTCTTGATTTTTGCATCAACGTATCTTTCAAGTTCTTTCTTTATTTTCTCCAGGCAGGGCTTCCTGCTTTTTTTACAGTCAGGAGCGATTCCAATTATTTTCCTTGTTGCAAAAGGATAAACTTCAAAAACCTTTGTACCAGTTTTTCTGAATTCGTCTGCGATTTCAATACCTTTCTCCACAACTTTTCTGAAAAAAGCTGAGCCTGATGGGAACAGCCTTATGCCTCTCCTGATCAGCTCAATCTCACACTCCCTAAGCTTCCCACCTTCCGGAAATGAAAGAGGAGCGTCTATGCCCACTGCAAGAATGTCCATTGATTTACACATGGTGTAATCCTCGTATATCCTGGCGCTACCCTCTTCGATTACTGCTGTGGTGGATTTCCTCAATCCAACATCAACTCCAGCGAATTTCACAATCTCATCCCCTACTTCATCAGATTTAAATTTGAGGGAAAACGATTTTAAGCAGATTCCAACCATTAAAGTATATGTTCCTGATATTCGATCCAGTATATCTGATACTCGCTACCGTAGGTTACTTTGCAATGTTTCTCTTGGCCTCAACCATAGCGCCAAGAGTTGCAGGGAGACTTGCTGGAAAATTCTCTCTCTACACTTCAATGCTGATTCTCGCTTTACTGATACTCACAGTCAGTGGTTCGATAATATACTACGTTTTGCTGTATTCAGGAATTTACATCGGATTTTATGGACTAATAGCGTTTCTTGTTGTCATAAATCTGCTCATGTACCTGTTCTCCCCCAAAATAATAAACATGATGTACGGAGCAAAGCCATCTCCTGAGCTTCAGGCCTTTGTTGATGAGGTTGCGATGAGGTCTGGAGACAGAAGAAAGTTTAGGGCAATGGTCATAAAAGCCCCGCCAAATGCATTTGCATATGGGAACTTTCTGAGCGGGAAGTTTGTCGCAGTTTCTGACTCGCTCATGAGCATGCTATCAAGAGAGGAGCTCATGGCGGTTGTCGGACATGAGATCGGACACCACAGGCACAGAGACTCTGCGGTTATGCTTCTGTTTGGACTTTTACCATCAGTAATCTTTTACTTAGGCTATGCACTTGTCTCTTCTGGTTTGAGAGATGAGAGGAATAGAACAAGTGCATTGATAGGTGTTGTTGCAGTAATCGCCAGCTTTGTTGTACAGATTCTCGTTCTTGCATTCAGCAGGCTCAGGGAGTACTACGCGGATACAGAGGGAGTCAGGGTTGCAGGAAAGCTCCCAATGCAGTCATCTCTTGCAAAGATACATGCTTTCTATTACAGGGCTCCAAATGCTCTAAATGAGGTTCAGGGAAGCAGCTTTAAAGCTCTGTTCATTTACGCATTCACAGATGCAGTTGCAAGCCCGTACATTTCTGCAAGGGACATTGAAGCGCTGAAAAAGGCAAAGATCTCTCCGGTTCAGGAGTTTCTCTCAACACATCCACCCATACCTAAGAGACTCAGATTCATAGACACCCTCCCATACTGAGAAAAGATTTTTCTAATTTCTTTTCCAGAAATGTTATGAATCCTGAAGCACTTTACAGAATAAGCTATGGGCTTTACATAATCTCAAGCCGCAGAAATGGGAGGCCAAGCGGCCAGATAGCAAACACGGTCTTTCAAGTTACATCAGATCCGGTAATGGTGGCGGTATGTCTCAACAGGAACAACATGACCCACGATTTTGTAAGGGATTCTGGAATTTTTGCAGTGTCCATTCTTGAGAAGGACACTCCGCTCAAATTCATCGGAAGGTTTGGTTTCAGATCGGGGAGGGATTTTGATAAATTTGAGGGAATAGACTTCTTCACTGGCAGGACAGGCGCCCCTGTTGTAAGAGATCATGCTGTTGCTTACATCGAGGCAGAGGTGAGGGATAAAATGGAGATTAAGACACATACACTCTTCATTGGTGAGGTTGTTGATGCTGAAATTTTGAGTGATGCTGAGGTGATGACATACAGCCACTACCATTACAGGCTTAAGGGTAAAACGCCAAAAACAGCCACTGTTTACTTTGAAAACACAATGTAGCTCTATTCCTCCACCATCTCCCCTTTTATCAGCTTTTCAATCAGATCTGTGCTGGAAATTGAATGCCACTGAATTCCTGTTAGCTCAGGATCCATTCCCATTGCAACAGCTAAAAGCTGAATGTAATGGACAACTGGAATATTATAGTTTTCATTTCGTGAGTTTTCAAGCTCTTTCTGTCCGTTATCAAACTGATTCAGGCATAGAGGGCATATGACAACAATTGCATCCACTTCTTCCTGACTTATTGCCTCAAGCTTTATTTCAAGCAGATCCTGAGAAACCTCTGTCGCTCCCGCTCTCACTCCTCCACCACCACCGCAGCACATCATCTTGTACCTGTAGTCAACACTCTCGCTTCCTATTGCTCTAACCAGCTCGTCCAGAACTCTTGGCCTCTCCTGAGAGGTGAATTTCTTGTACTCTCCGGGCCTGAAGAAGTGGCATCCGTAATGGATTGCAAGCCTGAGGGGGAGTCTCTTGGTTATGCTTCTTTTTATTTTCTCAATTCCAACATCGAAGTAGAGAAATTCTGCAACATGTCTCACATCTCCAGTCCCTGTCTTTTTTGAAACCTCAAAAAGAGAGGTGAAACACCCATTGCATGCGGTCATGATTGTGTCGTTTTCAGCAAGCTCTATGTTTCTCTTTCCAATTTCAAGCCACATGTCATGGCTCACAGATTTTGTTATTGAAGGAGCGGGACAGCATGATGAACCGTTAAGAGGGGATATCTCAATTCCGAGATTTTCAAAAACAAAATAGAGTGATTTTTCAATGCCCGGATATCTGTTGTGGATCATGCATCCCGGAAAAAATTTCACCCGATCACCTCTTTCAGGTATTTGCTCACGATCTCTGAAACCTCCTTTCTTGCCCTCTCGTCAAACTGGGAGTGATAGACTGGGAGATCGAGTTCTTTTCTCATTTTCATATTTTTCTCTTTTCCCGGCACAAATGCCGAGTGCTTTTCCAGATAAGAGAATGCATTTTTCAGCCTTCCTGGAAGCCCCTTTCTTCTTGCAAGTTCATTCCTTGCCTCAAGTATTATATCGGTTATTGGAATCCCTCTCGGGCATCTCTCCTGGCATGCGTAGCATGTGACGCAGAACCATAGCGCGTCATGGCTCTCAACTGGAATGCCCTTTGCAATGTATCCCATGAGAATTTTTCTTGTATTCAGAGCCGTAACCCTTCCCGAGAAGCAGCTTCCAATGCATGTTCCGCACTGCATGCATCTGTTGAGAGTTTTTGCAAGCTCTTCGTTCATTGGGAGAAATTTTGAAGGGACATTTATTAAAACATGTCGGGGTTTGAAGCTTCCACTCACTCCTTAATTTTGATTGTCCTGCTGATTACCTCTGCCAGCTTATTATCGGAACAATGAATGTGAACTGCATGAACTATGAATAGTGTGCTATACAGCAGAATGGTATCAGCAACAATTCGACAAACATTTATTACCTCCTTCCAAACAGAGTCCATGAGTTTTGAAAAGATAACTCCACCTGCGGAAGGAGCGAAAATAGGGTACGAGAATGGAAGACTTGTGGTTCCCGATAACCCGATCATTCCTTATTTCGAGGGAGATGGGATAGGCAAGGATGTTGTGCCTGCCGCGATTATGGTGCTCGATGCCGCTGCTGAAAGGATCGGCAAAGAGATTGTGTGGTTCAGAACCTATGCAGGAGAGGATGCCTACAGAATGTACGGCACTTATCTTCCTGATGATACGCTCAACGCTGTAAGGGAGTTCAGGGTTGCCTTGAAGGGTCCTCTCACAACTCCTGTGGGAGGGGGCTTCAGAAGTCTGAACGTCACAATCAGGCAGGTTCTCGATCTGTATGCTAACGTGAGACCTGTGTATTACCTTAAGGGATTTCCGAGTCCGCTGAAAAAGCCGGAGGCGGTGAATCTGGTTATATTCAGAGAAAACACAGAAGACGTTTATGCTGGAATTGAATGGGCAAGAGACAGTGAAGAGGCCAAGAAGCTGATAAGATTCCTCTCTGACGAGTTTGGAGTTAACATAAGAGAGGATTCAGGTATTGGCATAAAGCCGATCAGCGAGTTTGCGACGAAGAGGCTTGTAAGACTGGCGATACAGTATGCAATAGACAACGGGAGAGAAAGCGTAACTCTTGTGCATAAGGGCAACATAATGAAGTACACTGAAGGAGCTTTCAGGGATTGGGGATATGAGGTTGCCGAGGAGGAGTTCGGAGATGCTGTGATAACCGAAGACGAGCTCTGGAATAACTACGACGGCAAAGCTCCGAAAGGGAAGGTTGTCGTAAAGGACAGAATAGCAGACAACATGTTCCAGCAACTGCTGACAAGAACAGCCGAATACGACGTCCTTGCGATGCCCAACCTCAATGGTGACTACATGAGCGACGCTGCAGCAGCACTGGTGGGAGGGCTTGGAGTTGCTCCAGGAAGTAACATTGGCGATGGAATGGGGGTCTTTGAACCTGTCCACGGCTCAGCTCCGAAGTATGCCGGGCAAAACAAGGTGAATCCGACAGCAGAAATCCTCACGGGAGTGCTGATGTTCGAGTATCTGGGCTGGAAGAAGGCTGGAGAGATGATCAAGAGAGCAATAGAGCTAACAGTTGAGGACAGAATCGTCACCTATGATCTGCATAGGCACATGGGTGGAAAACTTGTAGGAACGAGAGAATTTGCACAGGCTGTTGTGGAAAGACTCGGGTCTGTGTGATTCCTTGCCACTCCATTCATTTTTGACAGGTGACTGTAAACTCTGGAAAGGGTTATTTATTCCTGCATGGTGGGATTCACATGAAAATTGCACTCATTGGTGGTACGGGAAACATCGGTCAGGGATTGGCCTTCAGATTGAAGCTTGCCAGTTTTGATGTGATAATTGGCTCGAGGAGCGCTGAAAAGGCTGAATCAAAGGCTGAGTACTTCAATTCCCTTGTAGAGAGGCTTGGAGGAAAGGGTGATATAAGGGGGATGGTTAATGAGGAAGCCTCATCCAATGCCGATGTTGCGATCATAACAATTCCGTGGCAGCACGCCTTTGACACTGCTGAAAGGCTGAAAGACAATCTTGCAGGAAAGATAGTTGTCTCTCCTGTCGTTCCAATGGTTGCTGAGGATGGATTTTTAAGATATGTTCAGCCTGAAGAGGGCTCTGCTGGCCTGCAACTCGCCAGAATTCTTGATAAAAGCATGGTGGTGGTTGCCTTCAACAACATTCCAGCCAGGAGATTTGCAAATCCTGAGGAAAAATTTCGGTGGGATATTGCCGTTTGCGGAGACAATCAGGAGGCAAAAAGGACTGTAATGGAGATAGTGAACAGAATTGAAGGCCTGAAAGCCTACGATGCCGGTGAGCTGAAAAATTCAAAAACTATCGAGGCATTAACCCCCCTCCTTATAAACATCGCAAGGAAAAATAGGACAAAGGAACTTGGAGTGAGATTTGTCTAAGTGAGCATTTTCTTCTCCCACTCCTTCAGATAGGCAGAGCTTTTGCTCACGTCCACAAAGAGAGATTCCGCTCTTTCAACATCAACGATCTCTATCTTTCCAGAGTTTCTTATCTTTGCAAGCTCATTTGCTGGGGCAAGCAGCTGGATGGCATATCTAAGGCTGTTTTTGTATCCAATTTCAGTGAGCTTGTCAATTGCACCCTGGTCAAGCAGCAAACCCATCTCTGCAGATCTCGTCTCGATTATAAGTCTTATCTCCTCCCTGCTGTAGGGTTCAGTTGTTATTATCAGAAGCCTGTCGAGGAGATCCAATGGAACGCCATGGGGAGATGTGTCATCTGTGCCCCTGATCCTTGCGAAACCTCTGTTGGAGGCCAGAATTATTATTGGTGCCATCTCGCTCTCCATCGCCCTGTTCATGAACGCAAAGAGCTCAATGTCCATCAGATGAGTCTCATCAATGAACAGAACCCCCGGAATGAGTTCAGCAATTCCCTGCTCTATCCACTCCTTGACCTGTTCATCCACAGCCTGCCTTATTTCGTTGTCTATCTCCCTGCTTTCAGAAGTGAAGAGGCTGAATATTGTGCTTCTTCTCGCTCTCGCTTCATCAAGGTCATGAAGGGAAACGACATAGGTGTATTCCTTATCCTTCTCAACAGATCCATCGGGCCTTTCCACTATCTCTTCAACATCTATGTCGTATCTCTTCTCAGAGCCAGTTCTTCCAGCCTTTGTAACCCTGCCAGTCTCCTTATCTATTATTATCACATCCCCCTCTGAAATGCCTGAGTACATAAACTGCATGGCAATTCTGTTTCCCACGCTGAATGATCTCTTCTCCTTCTTTGTTGCAAGGGTGATTCTTGCAGACTCCGGAATTTTCTGTGTGGGATTGTATGGATTGGGCACCATGCTGTAGTCAAGTTCCACAACCTCTCCTTCAAGCACCCTTCTTGTGTCCCTTATCCTCACTCCAATTGCCTTTCTCATTGTCTGATAAAGCGCCTCGGTTTTTTTCATCTCACTGCTGTAGAACTCACTTGCAGAAACCTGAACAAAGGGTATGTCCTTTCCAAGCTCTTTGCTTATGGCCACAGCTATGGCAGTTTTTCCTGTGCCTGGAGGGCCAGCTATAAGAATACCCCTTCCTGCCATCTTTCCTTCCTTTATCAGCCTCACAATTATTCCTGCAGCCTCTCTCGCCTTCTTCTGCCCCACGAGTCCTCCACCTATTTCTCTTGCATTCAGACTGTCATCAAGCCCCAGGCCGGTGATGTGGGAATGAGCACTGTATCTCTCAAACTTTGTTGCAAGCTCCCTTATCTCCTCCATGACCCTCACCCAGACTTCAATGGATTAGAATTTCAATATAAATTTTTTGAAAAACAGAATGCAGAGCAGGTCGTAAAGCTTATTTCACCTCCCTCACAAAAGTCAATTCATGAAGAAAGGAGTCATCTCACTTGCCCTGATCATTCTTCTGATTTTAACACCAGTTCATGCCCAGTTTGAGAACTACTCTGAGAGGAGCATAAAGGCTGTTGCAGTTGTCAGCGGAGAAAACCGGGGAGCCACAATAAATATAACGGTGACTGTGACACCTGGCAATGGCAGGGTTTTTGTGTCGGTTTCTCCATTTACTGAAATTGACATGCAGGGGAGTGCTCAGCTTTCGGCATTAACTGCATGCGATCTCACAGGTAAGGATTTTCTGAACTATGATTTCTTTTACGTAATTGAGGCAAAATCAACAATTGTTGGAGGGCCATCTGCTGGAGCCGTGATGACAATTGCAACAATTGCAGCTCTTGAAAATCTAACTCTGAATAGGACCGTTTATATGACAGGAATGATCTATCCCGATGGAACCATAGGTCCTGTGGGAGGGATACCCTACAAACTGCAGGCTGCTGCAAAAGATGGGGCAAAAATCTTCCTCATTCCAAAGGGGCAGAGATATGCGACCATGGTGGAAAAGAAAGAGGTGAGAAAGGGTCCATTTGTCATAATAAACAGCGAAACAAAAACTGTCGATCTTGTAAAGTATGGCAGAAAATATGGTGTTAAGGTGATTGAGGTTGAAAATATAAATGAAGCACTGTCCTATTACACGGGTCATCAGCTTGAAAAGCTTGAAGGAAAAATAAGCGAGGAGAAATACCGGGGTCTTATGAAAATTCTTGCTGACAAAATGAAGAGTGATGCATTAAAGCTATATGGTGAATTCGAGAAAGTTGCAGACAGTGATGTGAAAAAGAAGGTTGATGAAAGGTTTAAAAAGGCTGAAGAACTGGCGAAGAAAGGATACTATTACTCAGCAACGAGTTCGTACTTCACAGCCAAAATTATGATGAGAGAAGAGCTTTACAGGAAGAAAATAAAGGACGATCAGGAGTTCTCACTTGAGGAGAAGGTGATAAGGGACGAGATTAATTCAATGAAGGACAGTGTTAAATCATACCGCATTGGCCTTGCCTCTCTTCAGATTATTGGCGCAGCAGAGGAAAGACTCGCAAAGGCAGAGAATTACCTGCAGAAGGCTGTTAATTCAAATAACTGGGATGATGCAATTGCAAATCTGGCTCTTGCAAAGGAAAGGGTTGAAAGTGCCAGGATATGGATGTCAATTCTGCCTGAAATCAAAAAAGATGCATATATGAGTAGTGAGGAGCTTAAAAAGCGAGCTGATTTCTATCTCAGCATGGCAGAGTCGATCTATGTTTATGCCGAGTCCATAGGTGGATACCAGTCCCTCCTCAAAGGTGATGGTTCTGCTGACGAGAGCAGGAGCATAGCTGAAGAGCTTTACAATCAGGGATATTATGCGGGGACAATACTGACAGCTCTTGACAGCATAATAAAATCAGCCCTCTCGATAGAGCTGATAGGTGTGCAGAATGAGAAAGAGCTCTCTGAAAAAATAAATCAAACAAGGGAATCCAGTCAGAATGCGATAGGTGTGGCTGAAAAATACACGATTCCAGTTCTTGCCTATGCTTACTATGAATTTGGGGAAACATCTGAAGGTATCTGGAAACTTTATTATTACAAGCTCTCGGAAAGGATCGCCAAAACACTCTCGCTTATGGGTGGAAAGGAGAATGTGAAAATAGTTGAGGCCACCTACAAAAATCCTGAGATCAGAACAACACCTGAAGTGAAAACTGTTGTTGAAAAGTATTTTTCCAGAAGCATTCCGGGTTTCGAAGCTGGAACATGGGTCATAGCATTATTAGCAGCACTAATAATCCTGAGAGTAAGGTTGAAAGGAAGTTGACTCCTGAATTTCCTATCAATTCCCTTTTTTCTGCAGTTGCACCAAGAATACTGTCAATATGGACTCCTATAAAGCCTGCAATCATGGCTATTGCTGCCTCATGCGGGCCAAGAATTCCGGAAAGTATGGCATAGAGTGATATCATTCCTGATCCAGCAAGAGCTAAGACCTCTCCGATAGCTGAAACACCGCCGCTCTCTCCAGGTTTAACCCTTTCGAAGCTTGTTATCAGATACACTTTTTCGGACATTTTTCCAAACTCGCTGGCTAAGGTATCTCCAAGGGCTGTTGACAGACTTGCTATGAATGCTGCTGAGAAAACAGCGTTTGAGAAGTATCCATAGTTCAGGGCAAAGAAAAGAGCCGGAAGGCTGTTTGCAAACACGTTGCTGTAGCCCCTTGCCCCACCTGCGGGCTCCCCAACTCCGAGCATTTCCTTGTCCCGGTATCTGTATTTTGTTGCAGCAGAGCCGATTGCATAAAAAAGAATGAGGGCTATGAAGTACCTTATATCGGTTGAAACAATAATAAGCATCCCCACAATTGTTGCAGCCATCAGTCCTGTTTCATCTGCAACTCCAGTTCTGTATGCTATCAGGCTCAGAAGGAAGGCCATGACAAATCCAAGGAAAAGCTCTTCCTTGCTTATTGCAATCTTGTAGATGTCAAACGTTATCAGAATTGATGTATTTGCAAGAACCAATGATGTTGAGACCAGATCGTTTCTCATGGCATACACAACCAGTGAAGACCCCAGGGCAGTTGTGAGAGATATAAGAGCCAGAAAGTCCGCACTCCACGGATTCGGGAATGATTGAAGGAATAGAAAACCGAGAATGAAATAGATCGGGATGCCGAAATAGTAAGGAACCTTCGTTCTGAATGACGCAATCAGTATGGATGGAATGACCGCATGCTCAGGGAGGTATCCCTTTGCTGCGAGAACTATCAGTATTATGGATGTTGAAAGTGAAACCATGCTGTCGAAATGCTCCTTTCTTTCCGGATTTCTTGCATAAAGTCCCGCATAGGTTAAAATCAGAGCAAATCCAAGTCCAATAGCCTCTTCATAGGTGATGTGCCTGTAAAGTATTGCAACCGCTGCAAGTCCAAGATTCATTGAGAAGGGTTTTTAAATGTGGCAATAAAAAGCTAACTGATGCTTGGCATCCTGTACAGAATTTATGAGAAGAAGCTGGAGAAAGAGGTTTTTGGAAAAAACATTCCCAATCACATCGCAGTTGTGTTGGAAGAGGTAAATCCAGATGAACTTTTTGATGGTCTTGAAATGTTTATCGGGTGGTGCAGAAGTTCAGGTATAAAAGAATTAACATTCACAATAGATGGGTTTCCTTCTCCGAATCTCATTGAAAAATTCGCGGAAAGAATAGATGGAAGTGTGAGACTGATTTTTGATGGAAGGGAGATGGAGATTGAAAATAAGTCTGGCATCAATGTCAATTTCGTGGTGAATTATGGAGGGAGGAAGGAGATAGTCGAGGCAGTCAAAAAAATTGCACTCTCTGTCATGAGTGGCGAGATCGAGCCTGATGAGGTTGATGAGAGGGTGATAGAGAAGCATCTGAAAATATCGTCTGAGCCCGACGTCATAATCAGGGCGAGCGTTAAATCCTTCGATTTTTTGATATGGCAGAGCATTTACAGTGAACATGTGTTTTTCGACATTGACTGGAAAAATTTAAGATATATCGATTTTCTGAGAATTCTGAGAGAGTACCAGAAGAGGGAGAGGAGGTATGGAAGGTAGATTTCTCAGGTATGTAAGGGTTCTGGCAGACTATCAGTTTGGGATGGGGGCAGGTAAGGCGCTCTTCCCTGAGACATGTGAATTCATAATCTCCCCGAAAACAGGGAAAGTCAGGCAGATAACAGATAGAGGCGTGAGAATAGCAACGGTCAGGCCTGAAAGC